>NZ_JBNDHS010000021.1:0-73664 GCF_056755095.1 Rhizobium sp. SVR5-9E
TCGCTCAACATTCCGTCTGGCGACGGCAATACCCCTGATGCAATGGTGCCGATCCATTCGCGGGCTGGTTCCAGACCATGCAACATAGCGGCGCTACATCGCCATGATTTGGCGGCAATTTGCCGAACCTTATCTATTTACTCTCGCAGAGTCTGGTCGCGAAGCGCCGGGTGCCATGGGCGAGCGTTACGACGGCGGACATTGGTGCCAGCTTGCTGCGGTCGTCGTATGATCACTCGCGGGTTCAACGTTCCCGGTTAAGGAGCTGGCTAGGCAATGATTATATCCCGTCGCCATAAATTCATTTTCATCCACGTACCCAAAACCGCAGGCAGTACGATCTCCGCCTATCTTGCTCGCGAATTCGGGCCATGGGATATGCAACTCGGGTCCTGGAAGGATTCGCTCGATAATGGAGCGAGTGCAAATCGGCTAGCATTGATTGCTATCTTCTGCCATCTCTCTCCATTGAGGATCGCGAAAACGCTCGTCCGCAAGGGCAACATCGATTCATTGGCTGGGGCTGCTCTCAGCCGTCGCTTTGCAGGCAAGCTCGCGGATCACTCAGGCGCACGCGAAATCGAGGCCTTCGATCCTTCTGCCTGGAAACAGTATTTTAAGTTCTGCTTCGTGCGGAATCCGTTCGAGCGTGCCGTTTCTCTTTACAATTGGCACTACAGGAAGTCGGAAACGCGACCGAGCTTCTCGCAAATGCTCCGCTTGATTGAAGAAGGCGCCGCCAAGAGGGAGCGTATTAACTGGGAATCCTGGCCGCTCTACACCCACAACGACGAGATCGTTGTGGATTTCATCGGGCGGCAGGAGCGCCTCTCGGATGATCTACGCTTGATATGCGACAGACTCGGCCTGCCGTTTGATGATCGCTTTCTGACAAGAGCGAAGGCGAACCCAACGAGACCTGATATTTGCAGCTACTATAAACCGGGCGACCGCGAACGCGTCGAACGGCTTTTCGGCCCCGAGATCGAGCATTTTAAATACCGTTTTCCCGATTAGAGCACCGTGTCCTTGGGAGGGGTGGGGTTCTTAGCGCCCTTTTCATTCGGCTTTCGGATAGCGACCGGCTGCGAGGCGCGGAAGGAATTTTCTCGGCGCAACTACAGAGCGCCCTGCTAGTTTGCTGGTCTTGCTTAGCGTGCGTCGCCGTGTCGTAGCTTTCCACCGACGTTGCTAAGGTGGAGTAGAGAGTGGAAAGGGCTCCGTGCTTCTTCGCTAGCTAACTGATTTTTATCGATTTTCCGAGGTAAATGGTGCCGCTTACGTGACTCGAACACGTGACCCCATCATTACGAATGATGTGCTCTACCGACTGAGCTAAAGCGGCAACTTGACGGCCGAACTGTGCGGCCCGCGATTTGCATGGCGCTGATACAGGCATTGTTCGAAGATTTCAAGCGCCCTGTCATGCCTTTGGTAAAAAAGACGTCTGCCGTAGAAGCCTGCGCCTCAGAGAGCCAAGCGCGACCGGGCGGCCCGGTATTCGCGTTCCAGCCTGTCGACGAGTTTTGACACCGGCTCGACAGCTTTGACGGCGCTAATGCCCTGGCCGCTGCCCCAAATGTCCTTCCAGGCCTTTGCGCCACCAACTGCCTGCTCGAAATCCATTTTTGACGGGTCCGCGACGGGCAGGTTGTCGGGGTCGAGGCCGACGGCATGGATCGATGGCTTCAGGTAGTTGCCGTGCACGCCGGTGAAATAGTTGGAATAGACGATATCGTTTGCAGCACCCGCGACGATCGCCCGCTTGTAGGCGTCGGCGGCGCGCGCCTCCTCGGTCGCGATGAATGGCGTTCCGATATAGGCCATGTCGGCTCCCATCGCCTGTGCCGCAAGGATGGCGCCGCCATTGGCGATGGCGCCCGCCAGCAGCAGCGGTCCATCGAACCACTCACGGATCTCCTGCACCAGGGCGAATGGCGACAGCGTGCCCGCATGGCCGCCGGCGCCCGCCGCAACGGCGATCAGTCCATCTGCACCTTTGCGGATCGCGGAGTTGGCATGGCGGTTGTTGATAACGTCGTGAAGGACGATGCCGCCGTAGGAGTGCACGGCGGCATTCACCTCGGGCACTGCCCCGAGCGAGGAGATCACGATCGGCACCTTATATTTCACGCAGAGCCCCAGGTCGTGCTCCAGCCGCTTGTTCGACATATGGACGATCTGGTTGACGGCGAATGGCGCGGCAGGTCTCTCCGGATTGGCGGCGTTGTATGCGGCAATGTCCTCGGTGATCATCGCCAGCCATTCGTCGAGCTGGCTTTCCGGCCGGGCATTCAGCGCCGGAAAGGCGCCGACCACGCCTGCCTTGCATTGCGCCAGCGTCAGTGCCGGATGAGAAATGATGAAGAGCGGCGAGGCGAGGACCGGCAGCCTCAAGTTTTCCGTGAGGATTTTGGGCAGAACGGCCACTGCGTCACCATATGTTTGATCTTTACGAAAGCGTCAATTTGATAACAGACTTGATGCGCGAGGAAAAGCGCGGCTGAGCACTCTTCATCAAGGGCGGACATTTGGGTATTCTTGTTCCCGCCACCTTTATCCGCTGACTATGAAGCATGCCGCCAGCGGCAGGCTTGCGGTTTTCGGCCGTAGCCGCTACCGAAGTTCGTTAGGTATTTATAAAGACTTCGGGTAATGCCTGATCTCAGCATGAAGGATCGGATGTGAGCGGATTAGAAACGGCTATCAGAACGGCGCTTAGCAATTCCGATCGCGACAATCCGGAGGTCCGGGCAAGGATTTATCAGTCGGCCCGTCAGGCACTGGAGGCTGGCCTTCGAAAGCAGGATATCACCGAGCGCGAAGCCGTTGCCCGTCATCGCCATCGGCTTGAGGCGACGATCCACATGATCGAGGCGGAAGAGCGCGAGCGCCTGCATCCGCGCACGGCTCCGCCGGAAGTCCCTGTTCCTCCGGTCGCTGAAATTCCGCTACCCGCCACGCACGGCGAACGCTTTGCTGATGATGCGCCCCAGGTCGGCGGCGAAACGCGAGCCTATTCGCAAGCAAGGGCCGCCGACGACGAGTCGAGCCTTGATGATGTCCACGCCGGGACCTCCGACCATCTTGGCGCCGCGCCGCAGGTGGACGAAGGTTTTGCAGCCGAGAGCCCGGCCGCGGCCAGAATGAACTTTCGGCCGGAGGGCGCTGCAAAGCGCCGCAAGCCGCGCAAGTTTTTCTCGCGGCTGCTCGTCTGGTGCGTCTTGATTGCCTTCATCGGCATGGGTGCCTGGTGGACCTACACGTCCGGCCTCTTCCTGACGGCCGCCGAACGGGATACCGGCGTTGCCAATCCGCCCGCCAGCACCGAGCCCGAGGACTTCGACGGCACAGACGAAGATGCTGCGAATTCGGGGCCGCCTGCCGATCAAACTGTGGCAATCGATCCGCAGAACAGCTTCTCCGCGGAGTGGATCGAGGTATTCAAACCATCCGAAGCAGCCAAGATCGAAAGCGGAGCTCGGGCGCGCACGGAAAACGTCGCCGAGAACGACGGTCCTGCCGTTCGACTGATTTCCGAAAGCAACGGCGCCGATGGCAATATTGCGATCGCCGTTCCGCCTGACGTGCTCCAGCAGCTCGCCGGCAAATCATCGACGATTGCGATCACGCTGCAGTCGACGAGCGATGAGCCGACACAGATCACGGTCGAATGCGATTTTCAGACGCTTGGCAATTGCGCCCGCCATCGCTTCAGTATCACGCGCGAAAAGTCCGATGCTCTGCTTCAGGTTACCTTCGACCGATCGATGGCGCCGAATGCCGCTGGAAAGCTCCTGATCAATAGCGATGTCGACGGCAAGGCACGCGGCATCAATCTCTACGCCGTGCGTGTCCTGCCGGGGCAATGAGCGCTTATTTCAAGAAATGCGGCCCCCAGCCGATGATCTTCTTGTCCAGTTCGCCGACCGCTTTATCGTCTTTGCCATCGTAGTCCATCGTCCGCAGCATGTGACGGATGAGGTTCAGTCGCGCCCGCCGTTTGTCGTTGGCGCGGATGACTGTCCAGGGCGCGAAATCGGTATGCGTTTCCTTGAGCATGCGGTCGCGCTTTTCGCTGTAATCCCCCCATTTCGTCAGCGCCGCGATATCCATCGAGGAGAGCTTCCAGACTTTCAGCGGATCATGCCTGCGGTCATGGAAGCGCTGCAACTGCATCTCGCGGCTGATATCCAGATAGAATTTGAAGAAGTAGATGCCTTCCTGCGCAATCCCCTTCTCAAGCTGTGGTGCCTGCTTGAGGAAATCCTCATATTGCTTCGGCGTGCAAAAGCCCATGACCGGCTCGACGCCGGCACGATTGTACCAGGAACGGTCGAAGAGCACGATCTCGCCGGCCGTTGGGAACTGAGCGATATAGCGCTGGAAATACCATTGCCCAGCTTCCCGGTCATTCGGCTTGGCAAGCGCGACCGCACGGGCAAGGCGCGGATTCATGTGGGCGGAACACGCCGCAATAGCGCCACCTTTGCCGGCTGCATCGCGCCCCTCGAAGAACGCCATCACGCGTTTGCCGGTCGCCTGCAGCCAGAACTGCACTTTGACGAGTTCGATCTGCAGCTTTGTCAGCTCGTCGAGATAAGTTTCCTCATCCAGCTTCTTCTTATAAGGGAACCCTCCGGATTCCAGCGTGTCTTCGTCGATCCAGTCCGGCAGGACCGGGTCGTCGATATCGAAGACGCGTTTCTTGCCTTTGATGTCCAGTTCAACCGCGCGGCTTTCGACATCCTCGGCCATAATGTCCTCCCTCGGTCCTTGGCTCTTCGCAGGCGATCACACTTTCCGATGAAAATCAAACTTCCTGCGAGAGGCAAAATTCCTGTGACTTTCGGCTGCACCCTGTCGACAGGTGGTTCGGGCCGAATACTTCTGTCATGAATGGCGGCTATCAGGCAGAGTTTGAACCTATAAAACGACTCGACCTGGGCGAGGGACACTTGGAAGACGAAATGCCATGGAGAAAGGGGCTCACAGCCCGCGTCCGGCAGCAGCGAGGGGTGCTGCTTGCGGCGATCCTCATTGGCTTGATTGCGCTTGCGGCCGGCATGAACAAGTGGGTCGTATTGGGGCTGCTCCTCTTTATGATCTTCGTCGTGCTCGTGAACAGCGTGCCGGCGGTGCAGGCGAAGCTTGCGGAAATACCGGAAATCGAGCCTGACGCTCCGGCGAGCCTGCTGCCAGCAGTCTCCTCAACGCTGGCCGGTCTCGACATTCCGGTTATGCTGCTTTCGGGCGATGCCTCCGTCCTCTTCCAGAACCGCGCTGCCGAAAAGGCCTTCGGCGAGGTCGTGATCGGCGCCCATATTTCTGCGCGCCTGCGCTCGCCCGGCATTTTGGATATGGTCGCCGAGACGATCTCCACCAATGCCCCCAACCAGATCGAGCATTCCGAGCGTCTACCGTCGGAGCGTGTCTATATCGTTCGAAGCGCGCCGATCGATTTTGGCGCCGCCGGGAACGGCGAGCGTTTTTTCATGCTTTCCTTTCGCGACATTTCCGAAGTGCGGCGCATCGATCGAATGCGGTCGGATTTCGTGGCCAACGCCAGCCACGAACTTCGAACCCCGCTTGCGTCGCTGCGCGGCTTCATTGAGACCATCCAGGGTCCGGCTAAGAACGATCCGAAAGCGCAGGAGCGCTTCCTTGGCATCATGTTCGATCAGACGACGCGCATGAGCCGCCTTGTCGACGATCTCCTCTCGCTTTCCCGTCTCGAGCTGAAGTCGCATATCGCGCCGGACGAAAAGATCGATCTTGTGCCGCTGCTCGGTCATGTCAGGGATGCGCTCCTGCCCCTCGCCAGGGACGTCGGAGTCGAGATCAATCTGCACCTGCCGGAAGGCAAAGCAGAGGTTCTCGGGGACCGCGATGAGTTGGTTCAGGTTTTCGAGAATCTGATGGAGAATGCGTGCAAGTACGGTCAGGAAGGCAAGGTGGTCGATGTGCGGATCACCAATGCTCCCGGCGAGCCGGTCGAAGTCAGCGTTGCTGATAAGGGACCGGGCATTCCTGCCGAGCATGTGCCGCGCCTCACGGAGCGCTTCTATCGCGTCAGTATCGAGGACAGCCGTTCCAAAAAGGGCACCGGACTTGGCCTTGCGATCGTCAAACATATCCTCACGCGGCACCGGGCACGGCTGATCGTCAAGTCCCAGGTCGGCAGGGGAACGGACTTCACCGTAAGGTTCTGACACAAAGCCGGGTCGTGTGAACGTTTCGACGAAATTTATTATTTAGTTTCAGTAATTTATGTTGTCATAAATGTTTCATCGAAATGACATAAAAGGGCGGCGCATCAGGCAGTAAAGAGAGCCTGCCGATGAAAGGCAATGCGGGTCCCGGGGGGCCTGCTCACACAAGTTCTACATGCCGGGAGATTTTTGATGAACACTCTTAAGCTAACCGTCGCAGCGCTCGCTGCCACCGTCGCCTTCGCAGGCGCAGCCGCCGCTCGTGACCAGGTTCAGATCGCTGGTTCGTCCACCGTTCTGCCTTACGCGAAGATCGTTGCCGAGTCCTTCGGCGAGGCCTTCACAAACTTCAAGACGCCGGTCGTTGAATCCGGCGGCACGGGTGCAGGCCTCAAGGAATTCTGCAAGGGCGTTGGTGAAGACACGATCGACATCGCAAACGCTTCGCGTCCGATCAACAAGAATGAGATGGAAGCCTGCAAGGCTGCTGGCGTAACCGATATCCAGGAAGTCAAGATCGGCTACGACGGTATCGTCTTCGCAACCGACTCATCCAACCCGGACGTCGCTTATGTTCCGGAAGACATCTACAAGGCTCTCGCAGCGCAGGTCGTCGTTGACGGCAAGCTCGTTGCCAACCCTTACAAGAAGTGGTCCGAAGTCAACCCGAAGCTTCCGGCTGTTGATATCGCTGCCTATATCCCGGGCGAAAAGCACGGCACCCGCGAAGTCTTCGAACTGAACGTTCTCGCTGCCGGCTGCAAGGCTGCAGGCGCTCAGGACGTCATCGCCAAGGAAATCACCGACAAGGCTGCTCAGGCAAAGGCTTGCGTCGCAGTTCGCAAGGACGGCGCTGCTGTTGACATCGACGGCGACTATCCGGAAACGCTGGCACGCATCGCTGCCAACAAGACGGGCGTTGGCGTATTCGGCCTCTCCTTCTACGAAAACAATGCCGACAAGCTCAAGGTCGCGACCATGAGCGGCATCGTTCCGTCGACGGAAACCATTTCCAACGGCACCTATCCGGTTTCCCGCCCGCTGTTCTTCTACGTCAAGAAGGCACATCTCGGCGCCGTTCCGGGCCTGAAGGAATACGTCAACTTCTTCGTTTCTGAGCAGATGATCGGCCCCGACAGCCCGCTCGTCGAATACGGTCTTGTCGCAGCGCCGGATGCCGAGCGCGACGAAATCCGCAAGAACGTCGAAGCTGAAAAGACCATGTAATAACGGTGCCGGCGCGATGCCTGGGGGCTCGCGCCGGCATTTTTCTTTGAATGCTAGTGATCTTTGTCCAGTTGGTGGCAAAGTTTTAAAGTTTCTCCATGATGGGAGCCGCGCGGGACTTTCCTGTCCGCGCTTAGGGGCTGTGGGCCTGGGGACTAACGAATGAGCACATCCATTATACTCTTGTGTCTCGTGGTGCTTGGCGCGCTGGCCTACATGGCCGCACGCAGCCGCGCCATGGGGCTTGCCGGCGGCAAGCTGTCCGCATTGCATTCGCGGCCGGGCTATTACGGTGCTTATGCAGCCATCTACGCGACGCTCCCCGCTCTTCTTCTTCTCTGCATGTGGCTTGCCGTTAGCCCCGGCATCATCGAGTCGCGTGTCCGCGATGCGTTCCCTGATGATGTGAAGGCCAAGACGGCTGCCGAGCAGGACCTGAGCTTCAGCATGGTCGCGACCATCGCCCGAGGCATGAACTTGCTGACGCCGGATGAAATCAGCGCACTCGGTTCCGAGCCCGCAGCTGTTCAGGCAAAGCTCAGCGAGAAGGGTGTTCCGCTTGCCGGCGAGCCGCAGCCCTTCATGATCGATGCGGCGAAATTGTTGAACGCTCAGTCTGCGGACAGCCGCATGATCATGACTGGGGCCATCTTTTTGCTTGGCATTGGTGGCGCTTTCTATGCGCTTCGTGGGATCGCATTGCGCTTCCGGGCTCGTAACCGTGTTGAGCGTGTCATGCTCTGGGGACTGCTCGTTGCGTCGTCCATCGCAATCCTGACCACGATCGGCATTGTTCTTTCGATGCTGTCGGAGGCGATCCGCTTCTTCGCTGTGGTGCCGGCGGCCGATTTCTTCTTCGGTACGGTCTGGGATCCGCGTTTTGCCGGTGCGGGCAGCTCTTCTTTCGGCCAGTTCGGTCTCATCCCGCTGCTGCTCGGCACGCTTTACATCGGCTTCGTCGCCATGCTTGTGGCGGTTCCGGTCGGTCTTTTCGCGGCCATCTATATGGCTGAGTACGCGTCGTCGAAGGTGCGTTCGCTCGCCAAGCCTCTTCTTGAGGTCCTCGCCGGCATTCCCACGATTGTCTATGGCTTCTTTGCGCTTGTGACTGTCGGCCCCTTCCTGCGCGACTTGTCCTCGCAGGTGAACGGGCTTTTGACCGGCGACTATGCCAATTTCATTCAGGCGCAAAGCGTTCTGACCGCCGGCATCGTCATGGGTATCATGCTGATCCCCTACGTTTCCTCGCTTTCGGATGACATCATCACCGCCGTACCGCGTGCGCTGCGTGATGGCTCGCTCGGACTTGGCGCCACACACTCCGAAACGATCAAGAAGGTCGTGCTTCCGGCAGCCCTTCCGGGGATTGTTGGCGCACTGCTGATGACGGCCTCGCGGGCCATCGGCGAGACCATGATCGTCGTGCTGGCGGCAGGTGTCGCCGCGCGCATGCAGATCAATCCCTTCGAGCCGATGACCACGGTCACCGTCAAGATCGTTAATCAGTTGACGGGCGATCTTGAATTCACCTCGCCGCAAACGCTGGTCGCCTTCGCGCTTGGCATCACGCTCTTCTTCATCACGCTTTGCCTGAACATCTACGCCCTCTACATCGTGCGCAAATACCGGGAGCAGTACGAATGACGAATGTTCTTTCCCCTGCTGCGGGCACAATTTCGAAAGCACCCGAGCGCCGCGATATAGGCATCAAGCGCCGCTATGCCGCGGAGCGCCGTTTTAGGGCCTATGGTATTGCCGCGATCTCCTTCGGTCTGATTTTCCTGGCGATCCTGCTGTCGACGGTTGTTCGCAACGGCTACACGGCCTTCCAGCAGACGGCGATCACGCTGCCGGTCGAATTTACCGAGAAGACCATCGATCCGAGCAACAAGCGCGCTACCGATCCGTCAGTGCTGATCGCGGCAAACTACGGGGCGCTGCTGCGCGATGCGATTGTCAAGCAGCTGAAGCTCAACCCTTCCAGCCGTCCGGACGTCCGTGACGCGACGGCCATGCTTTCCAAGGGCGCGCCGATCCAACTGCGCGACACGGTCGTCGCCGATCCGTCGCTCATTGGCAAGACCGTCAACGTCACGGTTCTGGCTGATGCCAATGTCGATAGCGCCAACAAGGGGCAGATCGATCTCTCTGTTGATGAGAAAAACCGCAAGGTGAACGACAAGCAAGTCGGCTGGATGAACGAACTGAAGGCAAGCGGTGCGCTTTTCAAGAAGTTCAATACCGGCCTTTTCACCAACGGCAATTCCAGCCGCCCGGAAGCTGCCGGCCTCGGCGTGGCTCTGGTCGGCTCGCTCTACCTGATGTTGATCGTTCTGGTTCTTTCGCTGCCGATCGGCGTTGCCGCCTCGATCTACCTTGAGGAATTCGCCACCAAGAACAAGGTGACGGATCTGATCGAGGTGAACATCAATAACCTCGCGGCCGTGCCGTCGATCGTTTATGGGCTGCTCGGCCTCTCCGTCTTCATCAATTTCGCCGGCCTGCCGCGTTCGGCTTCGCTGGTTGGCGGCCTGGTGCTGTCGCTGATGACCTTGCCGACGATCATCATCGCCACCCGTGCCGCGCTGCGCGCCGTGCCGCCGTCGATCCGCGCGGCTGCTCTTGGCCTCGGCGCCTCGAAGATGCAGATGGTGTTCCACCACGTCCTGCCGCTGGCGATGCCCGGCATCCTGACCGGCACGATCATCGGCCTGGCGCACGCGCTTGGCGAAACGGCGCCGCTTCTCCTGATCGGCATGGTCGCCTTCGTTGCAAGTGCGCCGGCCACCCCGCTCGATCCGTCCACGGCGCTGCCGGTGCAGGTCTATATGTGGGCCAACGAAGCAGAACGCGCCTTCGTCGAACGCACCTCTGGTGCCATCATCGTCTTGCTCCTGTTCCTGATTGTCATGAACTTTGGAGCCATTCTCTTGCGCCGTCGCTTTGAGCGTCGCTGGTAAACGGAGTACATATTCATGAACATGTTAACCGAAGCAGCAGTTGAGAAGGCTCTGGACAAACGAATGAATACGATCCCGTACAAGATGATCGGCCAGGACGTCTCGGTTTACTATGGCGACAAGCGTGCGCTTTTCGACGTGAAGCTGAACATCCGCGAAAACACCGTTACCGCACTCATCGGCCCGTCCGGCTGCGGGAAGTCCACCTTCTTGCGCAGTCTCAACCGTATGAATGATACGATCGACAACTGCCGCGTTACCGGCAAAATCACTCTCGACGGCGACGATATCTACGATCCGGATATCGACGTCGTCGAACTTCGTGCTCGCGTCGGCATGGTCTTCCAGAAGCCGAACCCTTTCCCGAAGTCGATCTATGAGAACGTCGCCTACGGTCCGCGCATCCATGGTCTTGCGAAGTCGAAGGCCGATCTGGACCAGATCGTTGAACACAGCCTGCAGCGCGCCGGCCTTTGGAACGAAGTCAAGGATCGCCTGCACGAAACCGGCACCGGGCTGTCCGGCGGCCAGCAGCAGCGCCTCTGCATTGCCCGCGCCGTTGCCGTCAGCCCCGAAGTCATTCTGATGGACGAGCCGTGCTCGGCGCTCGATCCGATCGCCACCGCGAAGGTCGAAGAGCTGATCCATGAGCTGCGCGAGAATTTCACGATCGTCATCGTGACGCACTCCATGCAGCAGGCTGCCCGTGTTTCGCAGCGAACCGCTATGTTTCACCTCGGCAATCTCGTCGAGGAGAATGATACCGACAAGATGTTCACCAATCCGGACGATCAGCGCACCCAGGACTACATCATGGGCCGCTTCGGCTGATCTTTGGCGTCAGAAATGTAGAGACAATCAAGGACGTTCCCCATGGCATCGACACATATTTTTTCTGCGTACGACGACGATCTCAAATTCCTGTCCCGCCGCATCTCGGAGATGGGCGGACTTGCCGAACAGATGGTATCGGACGCTGTCCGAGCGCTGGTGAATAGCGATACCGCCTTGGCGCAGAAGGTCATCTCGGACGACGTGATCCTCGACCATGCCGAGCGCGAGATCGGCGAAAAGGCGGTGGTCACGATTGCACGCCGGCAGCCGATGGCTTCCGACCTTCGCGAAATCATGGGCTCGATTCGCATCGCGGCTGATCTCGAGCGCGTCGGCGATCTCGGCAAGAACACTGCCAAGCGTGTCATCGCCGTTCAGAGCGCCGGCGTTCCGCGAAAGCTCGCGCGCGGCCTGGAGCACCTTTCCGAACTGGCGCTCGTCCAGCTCAAGGAAGTGCTCGACGTCTACACGAGCCGAGCGGCCGACAAGGCCAAGTCGATCCGCGAGCGCGATGAAGAAATCGATGCGATGTACACTTCGCTGTTTCGCGAGCTTTTGACATACATGATGGAGGATCCGCGCAACATCACCAGTTGCACGCATCTTCTCTTCTGCGCGAAGAATATCGAACGCATCGGTGACCACGCCACCAATATTGCCGAAACCATTTATTACATGGCGACCGGTGCCCAGCCGGAAGGCGAGCGTCCGAAGGACGATACCGCCAACACCGTCGGCGCGGTAACGGAATAACCTCCGAATCCGGCCCCCAGGAGACAGTAATCGAATGATCCCGAGAGTTGCAGTCGTTGAAGACGAAGAGGCACTCAGCGTGCTCCTTCGCTATAATCTTGAAGCCGAAGGTTTTGAAGTTGATACCATCCTGCGTGGTGACGAGGCCGAGATACGCCTTCAGGAACGGACGCCGGACATTCTGATCCTGGATTGGATGCTGCCGGGCGTGTCCGGCATAGAGCTCTGCCGCCGCCTTCGGATGCGGCCGGAGACCGAGCGTCTGCCGATCATCATGCTGACAGCCCGCGGCGAGGAGAGCGAGCGCGTGCGCGGTCTTTCGACCGGAGCTGACGACTATGTCGTCAAGCCGTTCTCGACACCTGAACTCGTTGCCCGCGTCAAGGCGATGCTGCGCCGCGCCAAGCCCGAGGTCCTCTCCACGGTCCTGAAATGCGGTGACATAGAGCTCGACCGCGAGACCCATCGTGTTCATCGCAAGAGCCGCGAAGTCCGGCTCGGCCCGACCGAATTCCGCCTGTTGGAGTTCCTGATGTCGTCGCCCGGCCGCGTTTTCTCGCGCTCCCAGCTTCTGGACGGCGTCTGGGGCCACGACATCTACGTCGACGAGCGCACGGTCGATGTCCATGTCGGTCGCCTGCGCAAGGCGCTGAACTTCTCCAACATGCAGGATGTCATCCGCACGGTCCGCGGCGCTGGATATTCGATGGAAGCCTGATTGCCGCTCCCATGAGGAAATAAAAAACGGGCCGCGAGGCCCGTTATTTTTTGTCTCTTATCCGGCTTAGTTTGCGCGGGCGGCTGCCCGGCGGCGCTCGTTGACCGGCTGATAAGCCAGGCGTTGATGGTAGCTGCAATAGGGAGAAGAGTCGTTGCTTTCGCAGCCGCAGAAATGGAAATCATCCTTCAGCGGATCGCCGACCGGCCACTTGCAGGTGCGTTCAGTAAGCTCGGTCAGGCCAAGACGGCGGGAAATCGGTACGACCACGTTCGCGGCCGGACGATATTCCATTTCCGCCATCAGGTCGACTTCGATCTCTTCCTTGAGCATCGTCGCGCCCAACTGGCGCGTGACCGTGCGGGTTGCAATCCGCGAGGCATAGTTCGGCGCGCGGGGAGCCGAGGTATTGCGCTTCGGCGCGCGCACCGTCGTCGCAGTGCCGCCGGCTTTGGCGCGGCCGGGAAGGCTAAGCCTGTGGACCTTGCCGATGACTGCGTTTCTGCTCACGCCGCCGAGCTGTGCGGCGATCTGGCTCGCGCTCAGCCCTTCGGACCAAAGCTTCTTGAGTTTTTCGACACGCTCGTCTGTCCAGTTCATGCCCTGTCTCCGATTAGCGTTGTGAAGGCAGAATCCCTCACCATTGCCTCGGATGTGTCCGAAGCAGGAAACGCTTGACTAATTTTGGTGACTAGTTCCGCCGCATGCAGTCTAGTAATTGAGTTTTAACCTAGTGTGAGGCTGACTCCGTGACAAGAGTCGCGGGAATCCGGATGAATCGAATTTCAAGTTTTCCCCAACTTGCTGGCCGTGCGAGTCATTTCTGCAACATTAGCTGTTAATAAAATAAGTTCCTTTGGCTTTATGTTGCAGCACGCGGTAAACTCGCAGTTTGTTGACATTGCAGTGCGAAAAGTAAATAGTGTCACTCGCCGCCGAAAGGCGGCATTTTTAATTTTTTGGACCCGGTTTTTAGCCGGAGTCCGGTTGCCCCAACCTCGACAGGAGACCGCGCCATGGCTGAAGCCGCGCCGCTATATGACACCTATTCTCGTGCCCCTCTGCGGTTCGAGCGAGGTGAGGGCGTCTGGCTGATAACCGAAAGCGGCGAACGTTATCTGGACTTTGGGGCAGGCGTTGCCGTGACGTCGGTCGGCCACAGCAATCCGCACGTCGTCCAGGCTTTGAAGGCGCAGGCCGACAAGGTCTGGCACCTATCGAACATCTATGAAATTCCCGGGCAGGAAGCGCTTGCAAAGCGGCTGACGGACGTCACTTTCGCCGATAAGGTGTTCTTCACCAATTCAGGGGCAGAGGCGCTCGAATGCGCGATCAAAACGGCGCGCCGATATCAGTATTCCAAGGGCCATCCCGAGCGCTTCCATATCATTACCTTTGAAGGTGCCTTCCATGGCCGCACGCTGGCGACGATCGCTGCTGGCGGCCAGGAGAAGTATCTGGAGGGTTTTGGCCCGAAGTCGCCGGGCTTCGACCAGGTTCCCTTTGGCGATATCGAGGCAGTCCGAGCCGCCATCACGGACGCGACCGCCGGCATCCTCATCGAGCCGGTACAGGGCGAAGGCGGCATCCGCCCGGCGACCAACGAGTTCATGAGGGCGCTGCGCCAGATTTGCGACGAGAAGGGCCTGCTGCTGATCCTGGACGAGGTTCAGACCGGTGTCGGCCGTACGGGCAAGCTGTTTGCCTACGAATGGTCCGGCGTCACACCGGACATCATGGCGGTCGCAAAGGGTATCGGCGGCGGCTTCCCGCTTGGCGCCTGCCTTGCGACGGCGGAGGCAGCCTCCGGCATGAAGGTCGGCACCCACGGCTCCACCTACGGCGGCAATCCGCTTGCGATGGCGGTCGGCAGCGCAGTGCTCGACGTCATTCTTGCCGAGGGCTTCCTTGAGCACGTGCGTGAGGTGGCGCTCGTCTTCCGCCAGGGCCTTGCCTCGCTCAAGGATCGCTATCCGGACGTGATTGAGGATGTGCGCGGCGAGGGCCTGTTGCTTGGGGTCAAGGCAGCGGTTCCATCATCCGAACTGCTGCAGGCTATTCGCGCCGCTCGTCTGCTTGGGGTTCCGGCGGGCGACAACGTTATCCGCCTGCTTCCGCCACTCGTCGTCACGGCGGAGGAGGCTCGCGAAGGGCTTTCTCGCCTCGAGCGTGCTGCAGAAAGCATTCGCGCGCAGAAGACCAAGAAGACGGCTTGAATGGACGGACGCTCCTTGCGGAGCAGACAGGTAAGAACGAAATGGCTTCCCCCAAACACTTTCTCGATCTCTCGGCGGTAACCGCATCTGATCTCAGGGTCATCATGAACGACGCGATCGCGCGTAAGCAGGCTTTCAAGGCCGGAAAGGGCGACAGGCCGCTTGCCGGCAAGATGCTGGCGATGATCTTCGAAAAGCCTTCCACCCGCACCCGCGTATCCTTTGATGTCGGCATGCGCCAGCTCGGCGGCGAGACGCTTTTCCTCTCCGGCACCGAAATGCAGCTCGGCCGCGCCGAGACGATCGGCGATACGGCCAAAGTGCTTTCGCGTTATGTCGACGCGATCATGATCCGCACGACGGAGCACAGCCGCATGCTGGAGCTTGCCGAACATGCGACGGTCCCCGTCATCAATGCGCTGACGGACGATACCCATCCCTGCCAGGTCATGGCCGATGTCATGACATTCGAGGAGCATCGCGGCCCCATCAAGGGCAAGACGGTTGCCTGGACCGGCGACGGCAACAATGTCCTGCATTCCTTGGTCGAAGGTGCCGCCCGCTTCGGCTACCGGATGAACATGGCCGTGCCTCTTGGTTCCGAGCCAAAGGATCACTATCTAAACTGGGCCCGCAACGAGGGTGCCCAGATCGTGCTCGGTCATGACGCCGACCGCGCGGTCGAGGGAGCCGATTGCGTGGTGACCGATACCTGGGTTTCCATGAATCAGGAACATCGGGCCCGTGGTCACAACGTCTTCCAGCCTTATCAGGTCAATCAGGCTTTGATGGCGAAGGCCGGCAAGGATGCATTGTTCATGCATTGCCTGCCCGCCCATCGCGGTGAGGAAGTGACGAACGAGGTGATCGACGGTCCGCAATCCGTCGTCTTCGATGAAGCGGAAAACCGCCTTCATGCGCAGAAGTCGATTCTTGCATGGTGCCTGGGCGCGATCTGAACCATACTACGCGCTGTGCTTGGCCTCATGGCCTCGTGGCTGCGCGAGCGGAAAGGCTTTCTAGTCTGCCGCTCTGACGACTAGGAGTAAGACCATGTCCGATACTGCAAGCGCTCTCGGCGATTTCGACTTCGCCGGCGATGATCACGTTGTTCCGTTTCAGGTAGAGGGCCTCGACGTGCGCGGCCGCGCCGTGCAACTCGGCCCCATGCTGGATGCGATCCTTGAGCGCCACGAATATCCCGCTCCCGTCGCCCGGCTTCTGGCCGAAGTCATCGCGCTGACGGTGCTCCTCGGCACGTCCCTTAAGTTTGAGGGCAAATTCACGGTGCAGACGAAGGGCGATGGCCCGGTCGATCTCCTCGTCGCCGACTTCTCGACGCCGGAGGATGTTCGCGCCTATGCTCGCTTCGATCAGGCTTTGCTCGAAAAGGCAGTCGCCGCAGGCGAGACCGAGCCGGAACAGTTGCTCGGTAAAGGCGTGCTCGCCTTCACGATCGATCAGGGCAAATTCACCCAGCCGTATCAGGGCATCGTGCCGCTCAACGGTACCTCGCTGGAGGATATCGCCGGCACCTATTTCCGTCAGTCGGAACAGATCCCGACGCGTGTCCGTCTGGCTGCTGCCGAACTGTTCGATCGCGACGAGGCGGGCATGCCGCGCCATCGCTGGCGGGCAGGGGGGCTCGTGGCGCAGTTCCTGCCGGAAGCACCTGAGCGGATGCGTCACGCCGACCTCCACGGCGGCGACGGAGACGACGGCGCTCACACTCACAGGGAAGACGACGCCTGGACTGAAGCCCGTTCGCTGGTCGATACTATCGACGCCGATGAACTGACCGACCCGCATGTCGGTACGGAACGGCTGCTCTATCGTCTCTTCCACGAGCGTGGCGTGCGCGTTTTCGGCGCCCGGGAAGTCTTCGACCGGTGCAGCTGTTCGCGCGACAAGATCAAGAATGTGCTGAAGGGTTTCTCGGCGGACGAGATCGATGCCAGCCAGGAAAACGGCGAGATTGCCGTCACCTGCGAATTCTGCTCCAAGACCTATCGTTTTGAGGTTGAAGAAGTCGCAACGGCTGCCGAGTGATCAGTTCAGTACCCTGAGCAGACCGGGAGAATCCAGCGAGAAGGCGGGTATTTCTACGTCGAAAAACTCGCCTGCGTCGGTTTCCATCTGGTAGTGCCCGAACATAAGGCCCGATGGCGTATCCAGTGGACAGCCGGACGAGTATTCGTAGGTGTCGCCAGGTTCCAGCCGGGGTTGCTCACCGACGACGCCTGGACCGGTCACCTCATCCACCACGCCGTTTTGGTCGGTGATGTTCCAGTAACGGTTGATGAGTCTGACGGTCAGGTCCGAATTGTTGCTGATTACGATCCGGTAACCCCACACATAGCGATCGTCGTCCGGGTCGGATTGCTCCTCCAGATAAAAGGGTTCGACGACGACTTCTATATCTCGTGTGTTGGCGCGATACATGCCTTACACCATAGCCAGGATATGTTACCGGTATCTTATACACGGGCTCGACCCGTCACGAAATGATTGGGATCATGCTCAAAGCACGATGATTGCATCTCTTTCGGGCACTAATCCTGTTGTTCAGAGTGCGCTCCCGCACCGGAGCGTGGCTTCGTGGATGTCCTAGGTAAGGCATCCGGCCGGACCGGCAAGGCCCGGCCGTCCCCAAGGCAGGTCAGGATTTAACCTTGGAAAGAGCCTGAGCGAAATCTTCGATCAGGTCGTCCGTATCTTCGATGCCTGCCGACAGGCGCACGGTGCCGGCCGAAATGCCGAGCTCGGCGCGGGCCTCCTCCGAAAGGTTCTTGTGTGTGGTCGTCGCCGGGTGCGTGATCAGGCTGCGCGTATCGCCGAGATTGTTGGAGATCGTCACGACGTCGAGCGCATTCTGCAGGGCGAAAGCCGCCTCCTTGCCGCCCTTCAGCTCGAAGCACACCAGCGTCGAGCCGCCAGACATCTGCTTGGCGATGATATCGGCTTGCGGATGGTCCTTGCGGCCCGGATAGATGACGCGCGCCACCTGCTTCTGCTCCGCCAGGAAATCGGCGATCTTCGACGCATTCTTCGTCTGCTGTGCAACGCGCAGCGGCAGGGTCTCGATGCCCTTCAGCAGCGTCCAGGCGTTGAACGGCGACATTGCCGGGCCGGTGTGGCGGAAGTAGTCGTGCAGGTTCTCGTTGATCCACTCCTTATCGGAAAGGACGACGCCGCCGAGGCAACGGCCCTGACCGTCGATATGTTTGGTGGCCGAATAGACGACGATATGCGCGCCGAGCTCCAGCGGCTTCTGGAAGAGCGGCGTCGCGAAGACGTTGTCCACGACCACTTTCGCGCCGATCTGGTTTGCGAGCTTTGCAACGCCGGCGATATCGACGATTTCGAGCGTCGGGTTGGTCGGGCTTTCCAGGAAGAAGACCTTGGTCTTCTTGGTGATCGCCTTTTCCCAGTTCTCGAGATGGCGGCCATCCACCAGCGTGCATTCGATGCCGTATTTCGGCGCCAGCGTCTCAACGACCCAGCGGCAGGAGCCGAAGAGCGCACGGGCAGCTACGATATGATCGCCGGCCTTCAGCTGGCAGAGGATTGCGGCGGTGACGGCAGCCATGCCGGAGGCCGTGGCGCGGGCATCTTCCGCGCCTTCCAGCGCGCACATGCGCTTCTCGAACATGTCGTTAGTCGGGCTCCCGTAGCGGGCATAGATAAAGCCCTCGGTCTCGCCCTTGAAGCGCGCTTCTGCCGCCTCCGACGTGTCGTAGACGAAGCCCTGCGTCAGATAGATTGCCTCCGACATCTCGCCATATTGCGAGCGCAGCGTTCCGCCGTGAACGAGTTGGGTTGCCGGGCGCCAGGTCTTGCTCATGCCATCACCACTTTCAAACAACAAAAAAACCGGCCGCAAAAGCAGACCGGTTTCATACCCGGTCCTTTTAGCCACTTGTTTAACGTGGCTGCAAGCCGACCGGCCAAATCACCACGGGATAAAGCTGCAATACTGCCGTTAGCTTCTTGCGTCAATTCCCTGTATTTGGTTTTGTCGGCCACGAACTATGGATGGAGCATGATGGCTCGCGAAACTGGAATCTTGGCCGACCGCGCAATTGCCGCCCTGTTTGAGACCGGGCGCCTCACGAGTGAGCGCGAGCTCGATCTTGACCAGATTCAACCCGCCAGCTTGGATCTCCGGTTGGGCAGCAAAGCCTTCCGCGTCCGCGCAAGCTTCATGCCCGGTCCGTCCCACCTCGTTTCCGACAAGCTGGACCGGCTGAGCCTGCATGTCATCGACCTTTCCGAAGGTGCCGTTCTTGAAACCGGGTGCGTCTATATCGTGCCCCTCATGGAACGCCTTGACCTTCCGGCTGAAATGTCGGCCTCGGCGAACCCGAAGAGCTCGACCGGCCGCCTGGATATCTTCACCCGCGTCATTACCGACTACGCGCAGGAATTCGACAAGATCCCTGCCGGTTATTCGGGGCCGCTCTACCTGGAAATCAGCCCGCGTACGTTCCCTGTCGTCGTGCGCCGCGGCTCGCGCCTCTCGCAAATACGCTTCCGGGTTGGCCAGTCCGTTTTGGGAGAGCCGGAACTGCAGGCCCTGCACGATGCAGAAACGCTTGTTGCGAGCGCCAAACCCAACGTTTCCGGCGGCGGTATCGCGCTGTCGATTGACCTGGCAGGCGACAAGGACGGTCTGATCGGTTATCGCGGCAAGCATCACACGGCAGTCGTCGATGTCGACAAGAAAGGCGAGCACGATATCTTCGATTTCTGGGAGCCGCTCTATAGCCGGGGCCGCAATGAACTGATCCTCGATCCGGACGAATTTTACATCCTCGTCTCGCGCGAGGCAGTGCATGTTCCGCCCCACTATGCAGCCGAGATGACGCCCTTCGATCCGCTCGTTGGGGAATTCCGCGTGCATTATGCCGGCTTCTTCGATCCGGGCTTCGGCCATGCGCCGGCCGGCGGAAGGGGCAGCCGCGCGGTTCTCGAGGTGCGCAGCCACGAAGTGCCCTTCATCCTGGAAGACGGCCAGATCGTCGGCCGGCTGGTTTACGAGCACATGCTGGAAAAACCCGAAAGCCTCTATGGTTCCGGGCTGGGATCGAATTATCAGGCGCAGGGCCTGAAGCTCTCGAAGCACTTCCGCATCTGAGCGCTTGATAGCGCTGTTGGAAGGTTCACCTACCCGTTGCGGGTCTTGTCGCTCCGACTAAGCCCGTTTTCGTGACGATGAACAGGGATGCCGGGCTTCCCACGGGGCGAACGGCTCATGACCACGCCGAAGGCGAACAGCGCGAACCCCGAGCAATAAGTCCAGACGAAAATTCGGTCCATGAACCAGGCATGCTGGATCGTGTGCTGCCAGAAAACTATCAGCCACGCCAACAGCACGAGATTGGATCCGGCCAGGAGTGTCGCTTTCGTTCGAAAGGCTTCGCTCGACGAGAGCGACTGGATTTTCTGCCATCCCCAAATGCCGCCCGCGACGGCCAGTAACAGGCCGAAGCCGGCCATGAAATAGTGAAGACCGCCGACCGGCGTGCTCAACCCGCCTATAACCTTTCTCAACCACTTCACTGGGTCCGGGTCTCCCGCTGTCCGGTGTTCAAGTGAGCTTGCAAAATCCGTGATCACGTCTGGGCCGAAAACCAGGGTCGCAAGCGCGAGCTTGATCACCAGACACAGCCCGGCCGCGATAACAAAAGCCGTCGCAGCCGTTGCCACCGAAACAGCAGTCTCCATGCGATTTGCCGAACTCCTCAAGACGAAGGGGGTAATCCCCACGATCATCGCAAGCCCTAGCGGCAGGCCACCTGTCAGGAACTCCGTCAGTATCGTAAAACAGCCGAAGAGCGCCGATGCCGTCACCAAGTGCACGCGGGAGAGTTGGCGACGCGACGCGACGCATAAGTACAATGCAAAGAGAACTGCGACAGCATCTGCAGGCGCGTGGCCCAAGGACTGCGAAAACGATTCAAACCCGAACCAGCGCGCGAATCCAAATCCGATCGAAACAAAGAGCAAACCGAGGAAAACATCATCTCCCCGGATCAGCCGGAACATTGCGAAAGCAGCCACGGCAATGATCAACAGCGACAGAATGCTCGATAACACCCATCGGATCGTCGCGATCTCCGCCAGAGGCAGGATGTAGCGCATGAGCACCGTTTGCGCGTGCAAATAGCGATGATAGGGTTGAACCCCGATCTCTGTCTGATTGGTTTGAGCGAATGTCTGCAACGCATCGCAGGGCTGCTGCCCCTCAGCGAACGGCGCACTCGGAGACGCCGCCAGCTGCCAGCGGTTTTCGAGCCGCTGGTCGATTGCCATCAGCAGGATCAAGCAGTCGTTGTACTGATGCTCGCCGATGACCATGTTGCCGCGATCTCTCCAACTCCCCGGCACAAGGTCTCCGGACTCGTAGGCCGCCAGAATATGCCGCCGCGCCGTCTCGACGTCGCGACCGATACTGAGGTAGGACACGAGGAAATAGGCCGAGAAAATGAGCAGCGGCAGCGTCAGAACGATGGCGCCCAAGCGGACGGCGTCCGGCCGCAAGATTGTCCAGCATGTTTGGAGCAACTCGGAACCCGGCCAGGCTCGAGTCTCACCCGGCGCGAACACGATTCTTCTTGCGCCGATGTAATTGACGAAAAGGGCCATGCCCGATGCGACGGCGAGCGCGACAAGGGGATGGCTCAGCGGCCAAGGTGCCGAAAAAACCAATACACTATAGATCGCCATATTGACGAGGTAGCCGACGCCTTGGACGCCGACATAAGCCGGGATGGCAATCGCAAGCGAATGCCGCGAACCTGCAAAGACAAGCTGCCTGTTGAGAAAAAACGTAACCGCCAGCGCGATCGGAAAGGACACCAGGCGCGCACCAACCGGGCCCATCCCGGTGGTTGCGAGCAAGAAGTGCAGAACGCCGGCGTCAACAAAAAATCCGATGGCACCCACGACAGCGTATCCCGACAGCATCCGACACCTCCTGATTTCTTGCAGCTGGAGACGTTTGGCCCAGTCGCCTCGCTCAGTGCGACTGAAGATAGCAGAGCCGTTTCATCTCAAGTCGCGTACGCGACACCATCTCCAGGATCAGCCCGATGAGAAAGCTGAGGGTCCCGGAAAGAACCAGGCCAACGCAGAGCACCGCCGTTGGTAACCTCGGTACCGTACCGGTCTCGAGGAAGACCTCCCATATTGGGATGCTCAACCAGAGAGCGGCCAAGACGAGCAGAAAGCCCGACAGGCCGAAGAATTGAAACGGGCGTTCATCCTTGATCAGGCGCGCGATGAGAAGCAGAATCTTGAAGCCGTCGCGATAAGTCCGCAACTTGCTTTGCGAACCTTCCATGCGCGCATTGTAATTCGTCGCGATCTCGGCGCAGGGCACTCTCAGTTCAAGCGCGTGCACTGCAATCTCAGTCTCGATCTCGAAGCCCCTCGACGTGGCCGGAAAGGATTTCACGAAGCGACGAGACAGCACCTTATAGCCTGAAAGCATGTCACGGAACTGACGTCCGAAAATATTGCGGACGATGGCCGTCAGCAGATAATTCCCGAACCGGTGCCCTGGGCGATAGGCCTGTTCGTCGGTCGAGAGCCGCGCCCCGTTTACGAAGTCGAGATTCTCCGAGATCAGCTTGTCAATCAGAATTGGCGCCGTTGAGGCATCATAGGTGCCATCACCGTCCACGAGAATGAATACGTCCGCGTCGACGTCTGCAAACATGCGCCTTACGACGTTACCCTTGCCCTGCTGCGGTTCCGCACGCACGATTGCACCGGCCTCTCGTGCTCGTAAGCATGTCTCGTCCGTCGAGTTGTTGTCGTAAACATAGATCCGGGCGGTCGGGCAGGCTCTTTTGAAATCATTCACTACCTTACTGACGGCCTTTGCCTCATTGTAGCAGGGAATAAGGATAGCGAAGTCCACGCTAGAGCGCGTCCGCCGCAGTGCGTCATGGCTTCGTCGTGCACCCCACTGGTTGGAAATATCTGGCTCGGTCGCGTCTGTTCGCATCATGGCGTGATTGCGCCCCCCCAGCGCAGAAAGAATTCGTGTCTACGTCAATATAGTGCACGAATTACGCCGATCAGCGTAGCTGATCCTAATGTAGAAGTGCGGAAAACGTAACATGCTGACTTGGGACTGTCGACTCTAAAAACTAATGAAGTTTCTAGATATGCATGAAGTAAATCGGAAATATACCGAGGTTGTGAATGATTTATTCTACAGATACTCGATATAATGTGATGTTATACTTATAATCTATCTTCCGTCCGAATTGAAAGGTATTTCCAAGCTGGAGCGGCCGTTAATATTCCTAAGGAGTGATTTTATTCTGCCGTTAGTGACGGCATGGAGAAGATGGTTCCTACAGTCGCCCGAAGTATCCTGTGGCGCCATCGTCGAATGGCGGACGATTTCTAAAATTCCCGCTACTGTTTACTGCGAAATACTCGCTGCGGCTTAGGCCAGGGAGGAAAACATGATTGATTGGGGAGGACGGCACGAGCAGGCGATTAGAAATGTACATGCTCCGTCACCGAAAGGCTTTGTGGCTCCGGTTTCGGATCGAACTATCAAGCACAGCGCGTGAGCTCTAGAAGAGCTTCCACATCTGAGCGCTTGACACCGTCCTCCATCTGTTGGAAGGCTTCCGTCGTTGCGGGTGTAGCTCAATGGTAGAGCAGCAGCTTCCCAAGCTGAATACGAGGGTTCGATTCCCTTCACCCGCTCCAGCTTCCGCCCTGTCCAGTCCGGAGACATAGGTAACAGATCGTCCCTGAGACATGGGTGACAACCTCGTGCCGAACGGGTTGTCGATGGTTTGCAAGGTCCTCTGTTCCAAGTCGATATATCCGAGATCATAGTGCATGAAGCTGACAAGCCAAATGCCGTCGTCGACTTCCTTGATACCGAGCCGCTGACCGGCCATGACGGTGGAGACGTTGACCTTCTTGCGATGCAGGCAGATGCGGCCGCATGCAGTGACGATCACGTCCCTGTCGTGCAGGGGATAGGTGAGCTCCGGCAGGCCGCGATAGGGTCTTGCGGAGGCGACATAGACCTCGGCGGGCGCCTTCATGGCGAGGGCCTCATGCGGCCGTTCGGTATTGAATTCGCGCAAGAATGCATCGAAGCGAGCCTGCTGCTGCAGGCTGTTGACGGACGGCGGGCGGATCGCCTCCTTCTTCAAGGTCAGATGCATGCGCTCATGCCGGCCGTTCTCCTGCGGATGCCCCGGCCGGATGCGTTCGAGGGCAATGCCGAGCCTGAGCCACCAGACCGACAGTTTCGAGAGATTGTAGAGCCCATTCGGCGAAGCGAAAGGCAGACCGTTGTCGCTTCGGATCGCCTGCGGCAAGCCGCTTTCGGCAAACAAGTGCTGGAAGGCGGCAAACACGCCGGCCTCCGTCGTTGAGTCCAGGGCTTCGCAGCAAAGCAGGAAGCGTGAGGCCTGATCGGAGACCGTCAGGGGGTAACAGTATCGGCCATTGCCGAGCTTGAACTCGCCCTTGAAGTCGGCGCACCACAGGTCGTTCGGCAAGCGCGCGTCGGACAGCGGCGTTCCCTGCGCCCGGTGGCGCTGCCGCCGCCGAGCCTGGGCAACCAGCCCATGGCGGTCGAGCACGGCATGCACGGTGCTCCTGGCCGGCACGCGCACATCCCCCCGCAGCTTTCTGACCAACAGTTCCCGAATCTTCCTGGCGCCCCAGTGCGGTTTGTCCTGCTTCAGCCGCACGATCATGATCTCCACCGGTTCAGGCAACTGGTTGGCATAGCGCACCGGCCGCCGCGACCGGTCGGTCAGGGCCTCCAGGCCCTCATCCTTGTAGCGGTTGAAGATCTTGTAGCCGGTCTTGCGCGAGATCCCGAACTCGCGGCACACATCGCTCATCCCTTCTCCGTCGAGAAGGCGGGCAACAAAACGCAGACGTTCCTCCATCACCGAAGTCTCTCTCCACGGCATCAACACCTCCCGCCAAAAACGGAAAGTGTTACCCATGTCTCCGGGACAAAACGTCACCTATGTCTCAGGTCGGGCAGCCCGACCTACAATGCCGTTGAAAAACAAATGGGCAGCCGAAGCCGCCCATCCTGATCATCTGATTCTTGGTGTTTTCAAAACTCCGTCCAGTCTGCCTCCTTGCTGGCTGAGGACGTGCCGCCGCCCCCGAATGCGCCGGCAAGCTTTTGGCCAAGCGCGCGCGCAGGGGACACCGTCGGCCGCGCATTGCCTTCGCTCGCGATGCGGATCGCGCGCTTGGACGCCGGTGCGGGGCGGGCCGCAGGCCGCGGCGCACCATGCGAGGTGGAAGGTGCTGCTACCGCGATACTGCCTGTTCCCGTCAGCTTGAACTGGCCGAGCAGATCATTGAGCGCCGCGGCCTCGGTCGCCAGGTTGTGGCTCGCCGCGGTCGTTTCCTCGACCATGGCGGCATTCTGCTGCGTGCCTTGGTCCATCGCGTTCACCGAGGTGTTGATCTCCTGCAGGCCGATGGACTGCTCGCGGGAGGCCTCGGCAATCGCATGGACATGGCTATTGATCTCCTGCACTTCGTGAAGGATGGTTTCCAGCGCCTTGCCAGTCTCGCCGACGAGCGCGACGCCGGTCTCCACATGCGCGCCGGACGTGGTGATCAGCGCCTTGATCTCTTTCGCTGCATTGGCGGAGCGCTGGGCAAGTTCGCGCACCTCCTGGGCGACGACCGCAAAGCCCTTACCGGCTTCGCCTGCGCGGGCGGCCTCGACGCCGGCATTGAGCGCCAAGAGGTTCGTCTGGAAGGCGATGTCGTCGATGACACCGATGATGTTGGAGATCTCGCCGGAGGATTTTTCGATCTCCTGCATGGCATCGACCGCCTTGCGCACCACGTCGCTTGATTTCTCGGCCCCGGCGCGGGTGCGGGTGACGAGCTGGCTCACTTCCCCCGCGCGCTTTGCCGCGTCCTTGACGGTGGTCGTAATCTCCTCGAGTGCTGCGGCGGTCTCCTCGACAGAAGCGGCCTGCTGTTCGGTGCGCTTGGAAAGCGCATCCGCCGAGGAGCGGATCTCGTTGGCCCCGGCATTGATCGCCGTGGCATTCGAGCCGACCGAGACCATCGTCTCGTTGAGCCTGCTCGCCGAGTTGTTGAAGTCGAGGCGCAGGGAGTCGAGATGCGCGGCAAACGGCGTCTCGATGCGGGAAACGAGGTCGCCTTCCGCAAGACGGCGCAGGCCTTCTCCGAGCGAGCGCATGGCGCGCTCCAGTTCGCTCGCTTCCGCATTGCGCTGTGCATCCCGTTCTTGGCGCTCGCGGTCGCTGAGATTGCGGTCGGCCACAGCGCGCTCTTCCAGATTGACGCGTTCGATCTCGTTGTTGCGGAAGACCTGCACGGCCTGTGCCATGAGGCCGATTTCGTCGCGGCGGTCGAGGCCGATGATCTCGCCGCTAGTGTCGCCTTCGGCGAGCGACTTCATCCCCTCGCCGAGCCTCGTGATCGGCGCCGCGATGCCCGTCTGGGCGACGTAGATACCAAATCCGATAAGCGCCAGCGTGGCGATGCCGATGATGGTGAAGCAGAGATTGATACGCTGGTTCATCGTATCGGAGAGCGCGTCGCCGCCGTCGTTGAGCTGCTTCATCAGCGCGTCGTTGTTGGCGATCAACTTCGGCGTGATGGCTGCAACGCCGGCGCTGACCTGGGCGATCGTATCCGCCGCGCCCTTCTCGTCGCCGGAATTGCGCAGGTCGAGCGCCTTCTTTGTTACTCCTTCCAGCGCTGTGACATCCGCCACGAGCTCATCCACGGCGGCCTTCCGGCTCGGCACGAGCTCGGCCACCTGCAGGAGGCGGTCCCGAGCCTGGCCGAACTTCGATGCGGCCTTGGCCGCGGCCTCCGATTCCTTCGAGCCGGCCTGCAGGTTCAGCGAGAAGCTCGCCTGGAGGACGGAGGAGAGCACCGAGGAGTTTGCCCGCGAACCCTGCATGGCGGCGAGCGCCTCATGGTCTATGAACGTGCTGTATTGCTGATCGGCGCCCTTGAATTCGCGCACAACATAGACAAGGCCGGCAATCGAGATGAGACCGAGGAGAACGACGACCGAAAGGATCTTCGTTCGGATTTTCATATTCTTCAACATGGAGTCTTGCCCGCGCCGGGATGCCCCGGCCCTTGTGGAGATGAAATGGGAAATAGCTTGGATGCGACGTGCGCGTCATGCGGCCGGCCAAAAGCCATCGTCGTCTGTCGCATAAGAATCGATATTGCTTAATGGTGGCCTAACACGCAAAGGTTAGATCCGTGCAATTTCTAGGCATGCATTTCTAGGCGCGTTCGGTTTGGCTATGCCCGCCTTTTACTGGGCGTATGCGGGGTCTTGTCCCAGAAGAAGGGGTTTGTTCTAAGTTGCAGCACGGCTCGCCACGCTGCTGCCGAGAGCATGAGCCAGTAGAGCGGCAACCCGGTCCACCGCAGCCCCATTGCCGCTTGCTCGCTGCCGTCCAGTTTCATCCGCCCGAGCCCAACAAAGATGATGTAGCTGAACACGACGTTGCAGAAATCGATGCCGAACAAGATCCATTCAACGGGATGTTTCGCCGTCGTTCCGACAATGACATCGATTGCGGCGCTCGCCAAAAAGACAAACAGCCACGGATGGGCGAGCGAGGAAAGCAGCATTCCCGCGATAAGCAATTGAAAAACAGCAAAGCCGAACAGGCCCATCTCCCGCATCGGCTTTTGCGGCTCTCGCATCAGCACCAGCCAAGTCTGCAGCCAGCCTTTGAACCAGCGTGTTCGCTGGTGTATCCACATCTTGGGCGTAGACGGCGCATCCTCAAGCGTTAGGCAGCTCAATACCCCACAGCGATATCCGCGCCGATAAAGACGCATGCCAAGATCGGCATCCTCCGTCACGTTGTAAGGGTCCCAGCCACCGGCTTCCTTAAGGGCTTCCGTCTTGAAGTGGTTCGATGTACCGCCGAGCGGCATCGGCAGGCGAAAGCGGGCGAGCATCGGCAGCAGCATTCGAAACAGCGCAGAATATTCCAGTGCGAATGTAGCCGAAATCCAGGAATCGCCGCTATTCGCAATGACCAGAGGCGCCTGCAGGCACACGATCTCCTTGCTGCTGGCGGCAAATGTCGCATGAGCTTCCCGCAGTTGATCCGGGTGCGGACGATCCTCGGCGTCGTACACCGCAAGGAGTTCGCCACGCGCGGCAGCAAGCGCATAGTTCAACGCTTTCGGCTTGGTTCGAGGTTTGGCAGGCGGCACCTCGATGATCTCGAATTGCGGGCCGAGTTCCTGCGCCCGCAAGGCGGCGATAGTCTCATGGTCGTCCGCCTCGCAGACCAGCTTGATATCGAGCCGCGATGCCGGCCATCTCAACCGGTTCAGCGAAGCGACGAGCTGGCTCGCAACCGCAGCTTCCTTATAAAGCGCAATGAGAATGGTGTAGACCGGCAACGGTCCTTCAGGAGCGGCGTGATTGCCAAAACGATGCCGGCGGCTTGTGAGCGCAACGATCCGGATCATCATCGCCGCGAGATAGAATATGGAAATGGACCCATGAAGTGCCAACACCACGGCGTCGTTGAAGATCGCGCCGGTTATCAAGGCGGTGATTGCGACGCCCGCGAAGAAGCCCTGCTTGCCCAGCAGGACTATCCGTGCGCTCAGTTCGGGGCTGCGCTCGAACAGGCCATTGACGCTATCGTTGATCCGTCGGCGGGCGCCGGCATTCCAGACAGCCGCCCGCAGCGCTTTCGGCGTTGTTACGACGAACTGCGGCCGGAGCTCTGGCTTCGCCTCGAACCTTGCGTTGAGCGCCGCTATCTGGCGAGCCGGGGGCACCATCGCATGCATGCCCTGCTGCATGTAATGCAGCCGCACCATCGTCGGTCGGGTGAGCTGGGTATCAAGCGCCTCGTTGTCGTGGATCAACCGGATGTCGAGCTCATCTAAGAACGGGAGCCGCAGCATTCGGGCGAGGGCAGCGTAATAGCTGTCGGTGTTGATCCAGCCGTTTGCCAGCAGTTCATCTTCGATGGTGGTGCCGTTTTGCCGCGCCAATTCGGTCGCGCGCGCAATGGTCGGCTTGCCGATACCGAGCTTCAGGAGAACGGCGATCTCGTCGCGAAAGTCCGCGCCGTCTCCCGCAGTTTGGCAACGCTGCTCTGAAGGCGCACGAATGGTTGATCGCACGCTGTCGCCTACGACAGCGCCGCCTGGCGCATATTCCCCCGTACGCATGACTCTGATACACCATCGCCGAGAGGCGATGCCCCCGCCCTAACCCAGGCCGGATAATAATGACACAATCTTTCCTTGCATCCCTAGTTTTTAAGGGATTTTTAATATTTTTGCTGTCACAGGTTGCAGTTCACGCGGAACCGGCCGCGGCGCAGCAGGGGGCGTCATCGCTGCCGGTGCTTTTCGATGCTCGCGAACGCCTTGCCAAGCCGGACCTTTCGTCGCTTGTTCGCCTGCGATTTCTGACCTCCATCGACTTCCCGCCGTTCAACTTTACCGATCAGAACGGTAGGCTGGCAGGATTTAATGTCGACCTGGCGCGGGCAATATGTGACGAACTGGAAGTTGCTTCGAAGTGTGAAATCCAAGCGCTTCCCTTCGCCGATCTGAAGGAAGCGCTTGCGGCTTCTCAAGGAGATGCCGTCATTGCCGGGCTGGCCGTGACCTCGGAATTGCGCAAGCAATTTACCTTCAGCCGCCCCTACCTGATGCTGCCCGCTCGTTTCGTGCGCAATGTCAAAGCCGATATCAAAGGGGATACTGCAGCGGCTCTCTCCGGCCTGTCGGTCGGGGTCGTCAAGGGGACTGCCCATGAAGCTATGCTCGCGGCCTATTTCCCGGCAATAAAAGCCGTACCCTTCGATAGCAAGGAAGCTCTGCTTGCCGCCTTGAAAGACAAGAAGGTGGATGCCGTCTTCGCTGATGCCTTGCAACTGTCCTTCTGGGTCTCGTCGCAGGCGTCCGCGAGGTGCTGTGCACTCTTTGACGGCCCCTATATGTCGGAGCAGTTTCTCGGCGAGGGGATGACGATCATGCTTCGGCAGAATGACAGCGTACTGACGGCGGCACTCGATCACGCGCTTGCAGCACTTTCCAGAGACGGCCGCCTGCAGGAAATTTACCTGCGGTATTTCCCGTACGGGCTGTACTAGCCCTTGCGGAAGCGGGCGATTGCGCTGCGCTCGATGGCGGCGCACGTAAGCTTGTCGAGCCCCAGCCGATCGCGGAGCATGCTGAGCAGCCGCAACTCCTCGGCTTTAACCGACAGGTCGGCGGAGGCGACTTCAACCGCAAGCGCATAGGCCGTGTCGTAAAGCCGCGCCGGCAGCGTGTCTTTCACGGTCTCCAGCACGACATCGAGACCTTCCGGTCCAGCGAGCAGCGCCGCGCAGTCGCGGGCGATCGAAATCAGCTTGCCGTCGTCGAAATCCTTGAAGACCGGGAGAAAGCCGATCAACTGGCCCATGCGTTGCATTTCGCGGTCGTTCATCGTGCTATCGACAGCGGATGCCATCACCATCACGTAGATGAGCGCATCATGGGCGGAAAGCGGCTTGTTCATTCGGTCATTCCCTCTGCTTTGTCCGGACATTAGGAATTTCCGGCCGCCGTTACAAGGCATGGCTAGAGGGGATCGAGCGGATCATCCGGCGGCGCTGCGGGCGGCGGGGCAAGCGATGCGTCCTTGCGAGGGTCCTCCCCGTAGACGCCCTTCTTCTGCGCCTTGGCTTTTTCGCCCAGGGCGACGAGGGGCGATCCGGCGCCGGCATCGGCCCAGCCGTTTTCCGCCAGCCACTTGGAGAGGTCCTGCGTGCCGATCTTGCAGGAGGCCGTCGTGGTACCGCTCCAGTTGGCGTCCTTCAGATCGCAGGTGATCGAGCGCAACCGCAAAAAGAGCCGAAAATTCGTTCTGGCAAGCATGCCGCAAGGCCATTCGTTTCCATCGGGCCCTTTGCAGATCATGTCAGTCGGCGTTGGAACGATACCTACTAGCTGTAGCTTCCTGTCGCCGAAGGCAATAACGCCTGCATTTTCTGCGACTGGCCTCGGCAGCGTTGCGGCTTTCTGCGGCTGCGGTTTTGGCTTCTCAGGTTCGCGCGCTGCAACCCGTTCCAGCGGCTTGCCATCCACCTCGGCCGGATAGAATTTGCTGGATTCGTCAACCCGCCGTGCTCTCATGCTGATCCTCGGGTCGGGAGCGGCAGCAGGCGGCACAACGGGTTCCTGAACTTCGGGAGTCGCCGCGTCTTCAACGCTCGCGGTCGGTTCCATATCCGGCTTGGGAAATCGTGCCCTGCCAGCCGCCAGCATCCCGGCGACAACGCCCATTCCCGCAACAGCTGTCAGAAGCGCCGCAGGCCGCATGGAAGATTTTCCTATTGGCTGGCCCAGATAATGCGCGCGATCCAGTCGACGTCGGAAAGCTCGATCGTCCGGTTTGGGTGTTCGGGATTGAGGGACAACAGTTCGATCGACCGCGGGCTCTGGCGCAGCAGAACTTTGGCCATCACTTCGCCCTCGCGGGTCTTGACGACGACACGGTCGTTGCGGCGCACCTGTGCGCCGGGCTCCACGATCAGCACATCGCCGTCGCGATAAAGCGGCATCATGCTCTCGCCCTGCACTTCGAGGGCATAGACACCTGCCTTCTGCGAGGGCGCTATGGGGAATTCGACAACATCCCACCCCTGGCCAGCCGGGAAACCGCCATCATCAAAAAAGCCACCTGCACCGGCCTGTGCAAAGCCGAGCAGGGGGATCGAACTCGTCGGCGGCGGAAAGGCGCTGTCCCGTCCGGAAAAGCCGTTTGCGGGCTGCATGAAGCCCATGAACTGCTCCATCGTCGACCCGGTCGCATAGAGCACCTTGGCGATCGATTCCGTCGACGGCCAGCGTAGACGGCCATCGGAAGACAGCCGCTTGGATTTGTTGAACGAGGTGGGATCGAGACCGGCACGGCGCGCAAGACCGGACGGCGTCAGGTCATGCCGTTCGGCAAGCCTGTCGATCGCTCCCCAAATCTGCTCGTGTGACAGCATCTTGCGTGATCCTGCGCCGCGGGCGCCGCTCTCCAATCGCAAGAAAGATTAACGCCAAGCCTTCCCCGAGTAAAGAGGCAAGAGGAATAAAATCCTGTTCTGGCTTAGGCGACCATCGCGACGTTGATCTTGCCGAGCTGGATGACGGCCTGCGTGCGGCTGTCGACATTGAGCTTCAGGAGGATCGCCGATACATGCGCCTTGATCGTTGCTTCGGAAACGCCGAGTTCGTAGGCGATCTGCTTGTTGAGCAGCCCTTCGGCGAGCATGGTAAGTACCCGGCTCTGCTGCGGCGTCAGCGTGTGGAGGCGATGGATGAGGTCCGCGACGTCCGGATCCTGTTCCTGCCCATCACGATAACCCTCAGGTGTGGCAATGTCGCCGGCCAGCACCCTCTGGATACTGCGGCGAATATCTTCGATGCCCGAAGATTTGGAGATGAAACCCGAGGCGCCGAGTTCCAGGGCGCGCCGGATTGTCGTGGCATCATCCGTCGCGGAAATGATGACGATCGGCAGACTGACGAATTCGGAGCGAAGCGCCATGAGGCCGGAAAAACCGCTAACACCAGGCATTGCGAGATCGAGCAGCATGAGATCCGCCTCAGGGTGTTCGCCTGCCGCAGCACGCGCAGCTGCAAAATCGCCAGCTTCCTCGACTATCCACCGCCCGTCCATGCCGGCCACTGCCTGACGCAACGCATCCCGGAAAAGCGGGTGGTCATCCGCGATGATGATCGTCTGTTCCTGCATCGAAAACTCCCTCCCAAGAGTTCGATCTCGTCTTCCGCAATGTCCGCCGGAACCCCGCCGCACATGCGTTCCCCCTGATTTAGTATATCAAGTTAGGTCTTCTGCGGAAGAGGCGCGGTCTTTTCCTCCTCCTGGAATTGCTTCACCATCCCCATGAAGCTCTTCATGAACCGCTCCATGATGCTGATCGAGCGGTCGACCTCCGCATCCGTCGGGAGCGCCTTGTTGACGATGCTCTTGTTCTCGAGCGCCGTTACGCGGCTGGAAAGCCGGTCGAGTTCATCCTCATAGGCGGCGCGTTCGTCCGCCGCCATGCGGCAGACCAGCGAGCCATCCTTTTCCTCGCAAAGCGACATGGCGCCGGTCTGCTTATCGAGCCGGACGAAATGATCGCCGCTCCGTTCAAGCTGGAAGCGAGCCGGGTCCGGGTCGGCTGCAAGCGCCGTCAGCGGCAGAAGAAGTGCGGCAATCCCGGTTGCGATCGTTCTCATGGTCTCATCCTCCGGATTTTTATTGCGGCCGCCCTGTTTTTGGTGGGGGAGCCGTGGACATCGCCGTCTGTTTCCGGCAAAGCGCTCACCACAAGATCAGCCATTGCATGAGGCCATCATGACTGTGACGCCGACCCTTTACAAGATAGTGACTGAAGCACTCTGGCAGGAAGCCGAGCAAAACGGCGTTTTTCATGGCGCCGCCATCGACCTCAAGGACGGCTTCATTCACTTCTCGACGGCAGCGCAGGTGCGGCAGACGGCGGCGCTGCATTTCGCCGGCCAACCGGGGCTGCTGCTCGTCGCAGTCGACGGCGGCAAACTTGGCGATAAGCTGGTTTTCGAACCCTCCCGCGGCGGCGATCTCTTCCCGCATCTTTATGCCGACCTGCCGCTTTCGACGGTCGTATGGGAAAGGCCGCTGCCGCTTGACGATGCCGGCCAGCATATTTTCCCGGAGCTCCTGCCGTGATCGGGGCGTTCAAGCACGCTGCCCGCAAAGGCCTTTTTCTCTTCGACCCGGAAACCGCGCATGGGATGTCGATTGCGGCATTGAAATCCGGCCTGGTTCCGGCCTGCCGCATCGCGCCTGATCCGCGCCTGACGCAAACCGTCGCAGGCCTGACCTTCGAAAATCCGCTCGGCATGGCGGCCGGCTACGACAAGAATGCCGAAGTTCCGGAAGCCCTGCTGAAGCTTGGTTTCGGCTTCACCGAAATCGGCACGGTCACGCCAAAACCGCAATCCGGCAATCCGCGCCCGCGCATCTTCCGCCTGGTGGAAGACGAGGCCGTCATCAACCGCCTCGGCTTCAACAACGAGGGCCACGACGCAGCCCTCCAGCGTCTGTCGGCGATCCGGGGCAAGGGCATCATCGGCGTCAACATCGGCGCCAACAAGGACAGCGAAGACCGCATCGGTGATTATGTGACCGGCATCCGCCGTTTCTATTCCGTCGCGCGCTACTTCACGGCCAATATCTCCTCGCCGAATACGCCGGGCCTGCGCGATCTGCAGGCGCGCGAGAGCCTCGCCGCGCTTCTGTCCGCCGTGCTTGCCGCCCGGGACGAGGAGGCTGCCAGATCAAGCCGGAAAATCCCGGTCTTCCTGAAAATCGCCCCCGACCTGACCGAAGAGGGGATGGATGACATTGCGGGCGAAGTGCTTTCCCATGCGCTGGACGGCCTGATCGTCTCCAATACGACGCTCGCCCGCGACGGCCTCAAGGACCAGCGTCAGGCAAAGGAAGCCGGCGGTCTTTCCGGCAAACCGCTCTTTGAAAGATCGACTGCGGTTCTTGCGAAAATGCGCAAGCGCGTCGGGCCGGCACTCCCGATCATCGGTGTCGGCGGTGTCTGCTCGGCGGAAACCGCACTGGAAAAGATCAGGGCAGGGGCCGACCTCGTGCAGCTTTACTCCTGCATGGTCTACGAAGGTCCCGGTCTGCCGGGCGATATCGTCCGCGGGCTCTCAAAGCTCCTCGATCGCGAGAAGGTCTCGTCGATCCGCGACGTGCGCGGCACCCGCACCGATTATTGGGCGGCCCGGAACGTCTGATTGGCGCGTGGCTTCACCAGCATTGCCAGGAAGATGCCGCGGAAAAGCAGGAAGGCATTCATCGAAAGCCAGAGCCCGTGATTGCCGAAGAGCGGCACGAAGACGGCCAGCGTAGCAAGGTAGCCGGCAAACGACATCAGCATGCGGTTGCGCATGTCGGCCGACCACGTCGCGCCGATGAAGACACCGTCCATGAGGAAGGCAAGGGCGCCGGTCAGCCCGGTGACCGCCGCCCAGGGCAGGTAGGTCTCGGCGGCCGCCTGCACCTCCGGTGAGGTCGTCAGCAGCGAAATCAGCCACGGACCGGCGGCGAGAAAGAAGGCGGAGGCCGCCAACGCCAACCCGAAGGACCAGATGGCCGTCAGTTTCAGTCCGCGGTCGAAGGCCGGTCGGTGGGCCGCACCGATCGCCCGCCCGGTGATCTGTTCCGCAGCATTGGCAAGCCCGTCGAGATAGTAGCTGGAAAGCAGGAAGAAGTTCATCAGCACGGCATTGGCGGCAAGCGTGACCGCCCCGAAGCTCGTGCCGATCCGCGTCATGATAGCAAAGGAACCGATCAGCACGAAGGTGCGGATCAGGATGTCGCGATTGAGTGCAAAGAGCTCCGCCAGCCGGTGCCGCGAGAAGATCTCAGCCCGCTTTGGCCGGTCGGCAGCTGTGAAACTCCTGAGAACGAGAAAGAGGCCGGCGAGTGCGCCCGCCGTCTCGCCCGCCATGCTGCCCCACGCGACGCCGGCTACGCCCCGGTTCAGCCAGAGGCCGAGATAGATCGAAAGCACGATATTGATGCTGTTGATCAGCGCTTGCAGGAAGAGGCCGGTGCCGCCTTGCCCGCGACCGAGGACAAAGCCGAGGATCGCATAGTTCGCGAGGGCCGCAGGGGCGGCAAGAATTCGGATGGAGAAATAGGTGCTCGTCGCTTGCGCTACCGCCGCTTCTGGACCCATCAATGCGAGTCCCGCCGGCAGCAGCAGCGGCGAAAGACAGAGAAGCGCAAGCCCGCAGCCGAGCGCCGAAACCATTGCCCGCCAGAAGACGCCCTGCTGCTCATGCGCGTCACCCCGTCCTAGCGCCTGCGCCGTCAGACCGGTCGTCGAGGCCCGCAGGAAGTTGAAGCTGCCAAGGATGAGGTCGAAGAGCATGGCTCCGATCGCCAGTCCTGCCAGCGCGTCCGGTTGCCCCATGTGGCCCACGACGCCGGTACCAACGAGGCCGAGCAGCGGCGTCGTCATGAAGCCGAGCGTCATCGGAATGGCGATCGACAGCACCAGCCGGTGCGTTACATCGAATGTCAGTCGGTTTTCGCGCGCGCGATGATCCATTTCCGCCTCGGGCTTTAGAGGCAGAACGCCTCAGCTGGAAAGAACCATTGCCCAATACGGCACGTTTCTGGAAGCGGAATTGTGAGCGACCGCGACGCCGAGACCGCTATAGCGGCCGAGCATGTTTTCCAGATGGTGCGGTGAGTTGATCCAGGCCGTCACGACAGCCGGAACCGACTGCTGGCCGGCGGCAATGTTCTCCGCTGCCGGCAGCTGGACGCCGCTCGCCTTGACGCGGGGTCCAAAGCCGTCGGCAATGCCCATGACGTGCTTCATCTTGCCAGCCGATGCCATGCGCTTCGCCTGGAACAAGGCGGCAGCCGTTGCCGCCGGATCGGCGCGGAGCGATGTCAGACCGTTTTTGCCGCGAAGTTGGTTGACGAGCGGCAGCGCCGCCGCTGTCTCGTCCTCTCCGTCCGAAGGCGTGGAGGACATTTGTGGTGTGGTCGTGCAGCTCGCGACGCCCACCAAGAGGAAGAGACCTGAAACGCGCAGGAGGTGACGTCTGGAAAGATCGATCGTAGTCATGGTTACCGCCGAAAGTTGAAAAGACGGATGATGATGAAAATCGGAATCACGACTGTTGCCCCAAGGAGCAGGTAGTCGCCGATCCGGCCGAGAGCGGCAAAGCCCCGGTGCCAGATTTCGCGAATGAAATCCCGGATGCCGTAGACGAGGTCCAGCGGCGCCCAGCCGAAAACGGTCATTACGAAGCCGACGATCAGTGAAACGACGACGAGCTTCACCAGTGTGCGGGCGAGCGAGTCGCCCAGAAACTTGTTTACCTGATCGGACATGCCCCATCTCCTGTTTACCGTGCAATACGATTGCAGATCGTTGCCTGCAAGCGCTTTCCGGTACTGGCCGTTTCGCCTGTGAAATAGGACTTGAGTTTTTTTGTGGCCGCCGCCAAATGCGCGTCGTTCAACGGGTCACACCATGCAGCAGAGCCAGCTTTCCTCCGGCGACGTTATCGCCGACCGCCGTGCCGATTATGCGAAGATGCTCGCCGAAGGCGGCGAGCCGGATGCTGCCGCCGAGCTGATGGAGCAGGCTCTCGAACTGACCCCGGGCTGGGCCGCCGGCTGGTACCGTCTTGCAACCTACCGGGAGAAGGCCGGCAACATGGAAGCGGCGGTCGAAGCCTATGGCAAGACCGTGTCGCTTGATCCTGAGGACATCTTTGGCGCCGGCCTCAAGCTCGCGCTTCTCGGCGCCGCCGCAATGCCGGACCAGCCTCCAAGCCGCTACGTCGAGAGGCTGTTCGACGACTATGCCGCCCGCTTCGAAACCTCGCTTGTCGAGAAGCTGGACTACACGGTTCCCCGAAAGCTCGCCGCTCTTGTCGTTGCCACCGGCCGCAAATATGCGCTCGCTGTCGATCTCGGCTGCGGAACCGGTCTGCTGGGGCCGGAGATCCGCACTCATGTTGGCGGGCTTGAAGGCTATGACCTTTCGCAGAACATGCTCGCCAAGGCCCATGAAAAGGGAATCTATGATCACCTCGCGCAAGCCGACCTTTCGCTTGCGCCCGAAGCCTCCGGCATTTTTGCCGATGGGGCGGAGCATCGCGCCGATCTGATCACCGCCGCCGACGTGCTGATGTATCTCGGCAATCTCGAAAGCGTTTTCGCGATCGTCGATCGCCTCGCAGCCCCTAGCGCCGATTTCGCTTTCTCGGTCGAGGACGCGGGGGAGGCCGATGGCTTTCACCTTGCGCCATCGCTGCGTTACGCTCACGCAGAAACCTATGTTCGCGGCCTTTGCAGACGCTACGGTTTCGAGATCATCGCGTCGGTCAAAACCACTATTCGCAAAGATGGCGGCAGACCCGTTTCCGGTATCCTCTTCCTTGCGCGCCGGTAGCGTTTCGCGCATAAATCTTGCGATTTCAAAATAGGTCAGCATTGCTTACGTATTTTGCTTGCTCGCAACTGCGAAAGCCTGCTAGTCCGGGCACTAGCTGAGGCGTCGCAGAGAAAAGCGCGAGGCGTCGGCCTCTTCCATCATCACATCTGCCGCGCGGGATTTTTCCGGCGCTCTTGAACTCGTCTGCCGTTGGAGATTGACGACATGGCCCAGCTCATCAGTGCCCTTGGATTCTGGAACACACGTGCGACCCGTCACACACCGCTCGAGGATGTGCAGGGGATATTCTCCGGCAGCCTTGTTTCCGCACTTGGGCTTTATGTGCTTGCCAGTGCCGGGCTTCTCACCGGCAGCACCGCCGGCATCGCCTTCCTGCTGCACTATGCCTTCGGCGTGAATTTCAGTTTGGCCTTCTTCCTGCTCAACCTGCCGTTCTTCTATCTTTCGTGGAAACGCCTCGGCGTCGCCTTCACGGTAAAGACCTTTGTCGCGATCGGTGTCACCTCGGCGCTTGCCGATGTGCAGTCGCGCTTCTTCCAGATTTCCAGCATCCACCCGGCTTGGGCAGCACTCCTCGGCGGCCTGCTGCTCGGCTTCGGCCTGCTCGCGCTTTACCGCCACCGGGCGAGCCTCGGCGGCGTCGGCATTCTCGGGATTTACATGCAGGAGCGTTTCGGCGTCCGTGCCGGCTTCGTACAACTTATAGTTGATATGTGCGTGCTCGCGGCTGCCTTCTTTGTGACCACGCCGCCGGTCGTCTTCTATTCGGTGCTGGGCGCCGTCGTTCTGAACCTCTTCGTCGCGATCAATCACCGCGCCGATCGCTATATCGCCCTGTAGGTATTTAACCGCCAGTCAACCATGAACTATTCGTGTTCGACCATGAACTATTCGTAACTTGTCTGTTGTCCGGTCCGGAGCGACTGTGCCTTTGCCGGGCAGATGAGGTGACGATATGTCAGAGTTAGAAGAGCTTGTCAGACGCCGTATGAGCGAAGAATACGCCAAGGGCGCCTCCGCAGACGAAATCGTAAAAGTTGTTCGCGAAATATTTAATAGCGTTGATCTCTTCGCTGAGCGGCAGGCGTCGTTGCGGCGCCGATAAGTCCGAACCGGCCCGAGATTGTTCGGGCCGGTTGTTTGCAGTCTTCGCCACGCCCGAGATACCGGGCCCTAGCGCAGATGAAATCCCTCAGGCGGCTTTTGCCGGGGCATCGAGCGGATGCTGGCTGCGGAAGCCGACTGCGAGGCGATTCCAGATGTTGATCGTGCCGATTGCTACGGTGATCTTGGTCATCTCCTCTTCGGAGAAATGCGCCTTCAGCGTCTCGTAATCGGCGTCGGGCGCGCCGGTGGCGGCGATGTTGGTGACGGCATCGACCCAGCCGAGCAGCGCGCGCTCCTTGGCGTCGTAGACCGGCGATTCACGCCAGACGCACATCAGATTGATCCACTGCTCGCTAAGTCCGTCATGACGGGCCTCCTTCACATGCATATCGACGCAATAGGCGCAGCCGTTGATCTGCGATGCGCGCAGCTTGATCAGATGGATAAAGCGGCGTTCGAGGCCGGAACCCTGGACATATTGCTCCAGGGCGGTAACCGCCTTGTAGGCCTCCGGCGAGGCTTTTGCGAAGTTGAAACGTGCTTGCATGGTGGTCTTCCTTTGGGTTGTGGCTCAGCGAGCCGTCTTGCGTTCATGAATTTCGAGAAAGGCGCAGCCGCGCGCTGCAATCCGGCCGTCGTCGTCGTCGGCTGCAAGCTCCGTCAGGATGTCGGCGATGCTCGTCTTCGCAAGCTCGGCGCGGTAGGCGCGCTCGGCTCTCAACATCGCCGCACTGACCTGACAGGGCTTGGTGAAGTATCGCGCAGGCAACGGGTTCGGGCCGCGCTGGCGGATCTCGCTGCAGCGAAATGCAGGCTCCGGACCTTCGACAGCAAGCACGATGTCGAGCAGTGAAATATCCTTCGTTGCCTTCGCCAGCCGGTATCCGCCTTTGGGACCCGGCACCGTCTGCAGAATGTCTGCACCGGAAAGCGCCTGCAGATGCTTCAGCAGATAGCTCGGCGAGACGCCGTGGAATTCCGCAATGGCCGCGGCTGAAAGCACGCCTCCATCGGAGAGCCCGGCAAGCACAGCTACGCTGTGGATTGCCTGTTCGACGCCGTCACCCAGCTTCATGCGGAAATATCCCTTCTATTCATGGATAAAAAATATCCACGATTTAGCGCTTTTTGTCAAGCTGATATCTGCGCGGACCGAATACGAGCTGCGTCGTGCCGGGTTGTGAAGTGGCAAGGATTCGCTAAAGTTGGCCCTGTTGGGCAAAACAATTCCAATGGGGGAACAGCAATGAGAAAAACGATTTTCCTGGCGGCCGCCGCCTTGCTTGCAGCGACGCACCTCGCATCTGCAGAGGATACGATCCGCATCGCAACGGAGGGCGCCTATCCTCCCTTCAACTATGTCGAATCCGACGGCAGCCTGAAGGGTCTCGACGTCGACATGGCCAAAGCGCTTTGCGAGGAGATGAAGGCCAAGTGCACCATCGTCGCGCAGGATTGGGACGGGATCATCCCCGGCCTTCTCGCCAAGAAGTATGATGCCATCATCGCGTCGATGAGCATCACCGAGGAGCGCAAGAAGCAAATCGACTTCACCAACAAATACTACACGACGCCGCTCGCCGTCACCGTTCCCAAGGACAGCGCGCTGAAGGGCGTCAGTGTGGAGGACATGAAGGGCATGGTTGTCGGCGCGCAGGCTTCGACCACGCAGGCCGACTACCTCAACGACGTCTACGCGAAGGGCGGCGCTGAAGCGAAGATGTATCCGACGCAGGACGAGGCAGTGACCGACCTGCACAACGGTCGCATGGACGCGCTGATCTCCGACAAGTTCGTGGTGGTCGACTGGCTGAACAAGGCCGGCAAGGATTGCTGCAAGCTGCTCGGCGACGTTCCCGGCACCGAAACGCAAGCCGGCATCGGCATCCGCCAGGGAGAGACCGAACTGAAGGAGCGGTTCAACAAGGCGATCGACGCGCTTGTTGCCAACGGGAAGTATCAGGAAATCACCAAAAAGTATTTCCCCTTCGACATTTACTGATCGCTTGCCGATCCAATCGCACGGAGGCTCGGAGCCTCCGTGCCCTTTAGCCAAGTCTATCCGATGAAAACAGATATCCTCGTTCTCGGTGCCGGCATCGTCGGCGTCAGTGCGGCCATTCATTTGCAGGATCGCGGCCGGTCCGTTGCGCTTGCCGATCGCGGCGAGCCCGGCGGCGGCACCAGCTATGGCAATGCCGGGCTGATCGAGCGTTCCTCCGTCATTCCCTACGCCTTCCCGCGGCAGCTCGGCGCCATTGTCAAATATGCGCTGAACAACTCATCGGATGTCCGCTACGATCCGGCTTACCTGCCCCGCATCGCCGCATGGCTTGCGCGCTACTGGTGGCATTCCTCGTCAAGGAATCTGGAGAAGGCGACGCGGGCGCTGTTGCCGCTGATCGAGGCGAGTGTCTCCGAGCACGACAAGCTGATCGGACGGGCCGGCGCTGCCGATCTCATCCGCGAACGCGGCTGGATGTCGTTCTACAAGGATCCGCGCCGTTTCGAGGCCGCCCGCGCCGAGGCCGCGAGCCTGTCTGCCTATGGTCTGGCGACACGCGTTCTCGAAGGCCGCGAGTTTCTGGCGCTGGAGCCTGCCTTTGCCGCGACCGGCAGCCGCATTGCCGGCGGCGTTCACTGGCTCGACCCGAAGACCGTGACCGACCCGCAGGCGCTGACGGCTGCCTATGCGAACCTCTTTGCGGCCGCCGGCGGCAAGATCGTCCGCGCCGACGCCTCCACCCTGCGCGAGGAGAAGAACGGCTGGTCGATCACGACAGCCCAAGGCGAGATCATCGAAGCCACAGAGATTGTCGTTGCGCTCGGTCCGCAATCAGGGCTGATCTTCCGCAAGCTCGGCTACGCCTTGCCGCTGGCCATCAAGCGCGGCTATCATCGCCATTATGCGCAGCGCGAAGGTCAGCCGCTCGGCCACCCTGTCGTCGACGAGGAAGCCGGCTATGTGCTGGCGCCGATGGCGCGCGGCATTCGCCTGACGACGGGCATCGAATTCGCTGCGCCCGATGCTCCGCCGAATACCATCCAGATCAGCCGCGCCGAGGATCACGCCCGCGCGCTCTTCCCGCTCGGCGAGCCGGTGGAGGCGACGCCCTGGCTTGGCCTGCGGCCCTGCCTGCCTGACATGCGGCCGGTGATCGGCCCTGCGCCGCGCCATCGGGGCCTTTGGTTCAACTTCGGGCATGCCCATCACGGTCTAACGCTTGGCCCGGTAAGCGGCCGGCTGCTGGCCGAACAAATGGCAGGCAACGACACCTTCGCCGATCCTAAGCCCTTCCATCCGCATCGCTTCCTCTAGATCAAAGAGATAGAGCGGGATTCCGAAAGCCGCTCGCACTTTTCGGCATCCCGCTCTGGATCCGCCATTCTATTCCGGCGGTCGGTGCACTACCTTTAGCGCCGTGGACCAGATCGATTCCGAAGCCCGCGCTGTCCTGCCCGCTCCCTTCATCCGCTGGTTCGCGGAAAAGGGCTGGCAGCCCCGCGCCCATCAGCTGGAACTGCTGGCCCGCGCTGAAGCCGGCGAAAGCACGCTGCTGATCGCACCGACCGGCGCCGGCAAGACGCTTGCTGGCTTTCTCCCGGCGCTGACCGACCTCACCCGCCGCGGCAGGATTCCGCCGGGCTCGGCCTTCACGGGCATCCACACGCTCTATGTCTCGCCGCTGAAGGCGCTTGCCGTCGATATCGAGCGGAACCTGATGAAGCCGGTCGCGGAGATGGGCCTCGCCGTCACCGTCGAGAACCGTACGGGCGACACACCGCATGCCAAGCGCCAGCGTCAGAAGCTGAACCCGCCCGATATTCTGCTGACGACGCCGGAACAGGTGGCGCTTTTGCTCGCCAACAATGAAGCGGAACGCTTCTTCAAGAACTTGAAATACGTCGTCCTTGACGAGTTGCATTCGCTGGTCACCTCGAAGCGTGGGCACATGTTGTCCCTCGGCCTTGCCCGCCTGCGCAAGCTCGCGCCCGGCGTGAGGACAATCGGTCTGTCCGCCACCGTCGCCGAACCCATGGACCTGCAGAAATGGCTGGTGGCGCAGGAAGAGGGCAGGGAACGTCACGCCGGTCTCGTGATGGTCGACGGTGGTGCCAAGCCGGAAATCTCGATCCTCTCGACAGACGAGCACATCCCTTGGGCCGGTCATACCGCCAAATACGCCATTCCGGATATCTACAAGCAGCTGACCGAACACCAGACGACACTGCTCTTCGTCAATACGCGCTGGCAGGCCGAAATGCTGTTTCAGGAACTCTGGACGGTGAACGAGGAAAATCTGCCGATCGCGTTGCATCACGGCTCGCTCGACGTCGCCCAGCGCCGCAAGGTGGAGGCCGCCATGGCCGCCAACAAACTGCGGGCCGTCGTCGCCACCTCGACGCTCGACCTCGGCATCGACTGGGGCGATGTCGATCTCGTCATCCATGTCGGCGCGCCAAAGGGTGCCTCGCGTCTTGCCCAGCGCATCGGCCGCGCCAACCACCGCATGGACGAGCCCTCGAAGGCAATCCTGGTCCCCTCTAACCGTTTCGAAGTGATGGAGTGCCAGGCAGCACTCGATGCGAATTACCTTGGCGCGCAGGACACGCCGCCTGTTGGCCGCGGGGCGCTGGACGCGCTCGCGCAGCATGTGCTCGGGATGGCCTGCGCCGAACCGTTCGACATGCTGGAGCTGTATGATGAGATCGTCAGCGCCTCGCCCTATGCCGATCTCAGCTGGGAGACCTTCGAACAGATCGTCGATTTCGTCGCGACCGGTGGTTATGCGCTGCGCACTTACGAGCGTTATGCCCGCATCCGCAAGACGAAGGAAGGCCGCTGGCGCGTCTCCAATCCGCAGGTCGCGCAGCAATATCGCTTGAATCTGGGCACGATCGTTGAAAGCCCGATGCTGAATATCCGTATGGTCAAGCGAGGTCAGGCGGGCAAGATCGGCCGCGGCGGCGCGACGCTCGGGAAGGTCGAGGAGTATTTTCTCGAGCAGCTTGCGCCCGGCGACACCTTCATCTTTTCGGGCAAGGTGCTGCGCTTCGAGGGCATCCGCGAAAACGAGGCGCTCGTATCGCAGGCTTTCTCCTTCGACCCCAAAATCCCTTCCTATGCCGGAGGCAAGTTCCCGCTGTCGACCTATCTCGCGGACCAGGTGCGCGCCATGATCGCCGATCCGGACCGGTGGCACCGTCTTCCTGATCAGGTGCGCGACTGGCTGGCGCTTCAGAACGACAAGTCGATGTTGCCGAAGCGCGACGAATTGCTGATCGAGACCTTCCCGCGCGGCAGCCGCTGCTACATGGTCGCCTATCCCTTCGAAGGGCGTCTCGCGCACCAGACGCTCGGCATGCTGCTTACGCGGCGCCTGGATCGTGCCGGCGCCAAACCTCTCGGTTTCGTGGCCACTGATTATTCGCTCGCCATCTGGGGTCTGGAGGACATGGGCCTCATGATCCAGAACGGCCGCCTCAGCCTTTCCGATCTCTTCGACGAGGATATGCTCGGCGACGATCTGGAAGCCTGGCTCAACGAATCTTTTCTCTTGAAGCGCACCTTCCGCAATTGCGCCGTGATTGCGGGCTTGATCGAGCGCCGCCATCCGGGCAAGGAGAAGACAGGGCGGCAGGTCACCGTCTCGGCCGACCTGATCTATGATGTGCTCCGCAACCACGAGCCGGATCACATCCTGCTTCAGGCAACCCGGCAGGATGCGGCGACCGGCCTTTTGGATATTTCCCGGCTTGGCGATATGCTGAAGCGAATCAAGGGTCACATCACGCATCGTGCGCTGGACCATATCTCGCCGCTGGCGGTGCCCGTCATGCTGGAAATCGGCAAGGAAGCGGTGCCCGGTGAAGCCCACGATGCTCTGCTCGCGGAAGCCGCCGACGACCTGATCGCGGAAGCGTTGAGTTGAAGACTTAGGATAGACGAGATCGATGAACCGCCTGGCGCTTGCGCGTGAACTGAATGGATTGGCTGCGATGCCCGGCGTCGAGACGGCCGTTCATGGCGTTGCGGCAGTCTGCGATCCGTTCGGCGCGCTCTATCTTCCGGACGCGGGGATCCTCGTCGTCTCCGACCTGCACCTTGAAAAGGGCGCGGCTTTCGCCCGCCGCGGCATGATGCTGCCGCCCTACGATACGCTGGCGACCCTGACCGTGCTTTCCGCCGTGATCGCCCGATACGATCCCAAACTCGTCATTTCTCTCGGCGACAATTTCCACGACCGCATCGGCTCCGCGCATCTGCCCGAAGCCTTCCGCGCCATCATCGTCAAAATGGCCCAGGGCCGCGAATGGATCTGGATCAACGGCAACCACGACCCTGACGGTACGGTCGATCTGCCCGGCACCTGCGCCGACGAGATACACCACAGCGGCCTGACTTTCCGCCACGAGCCGAAGGCCGGTCTGCAAAGCGGAGAGATTGCCGGACACCTGCATCCGGCCGCCACCGTCCGACGCCGCGAAAAAGCCGTCCGCCGCCCCTGCTTCGCCACCGACGGCGCGCGCCTCTTGATGCCCGCTTTCGGCGTCATGAGCGGCGGCCTCGACCTGGGCCACAAGGCCATGAAAGGCTTGTTTGACCAGGCCTCTCTCGTCGCCCATCTGCTCGGCAGGGACAGGATCTATTCCGTCAGGTTCGGCAACCTCGCGGGATGAGCGCCAAGCGGCGGCAACTGGTCCAGCCGTTTCGCTTTAGTCACCGAAATAGTAGAGAGGCTGGCGCGTCAGCTCGCCGCGGCCGAGATGGCCGTACACGTCTTTTCCCAGGATCCAGAACGAAATTGCCTGGGTTTTCATGCAGAAAATATAGTCACCGGAGATCCAATGCTCTGCCTTCTTCCCGTAGAGCGGATAAAGATAGTCGCCAATCTCATACATGACAGCCCGGTGTGAGCTGTAATCGTATAAGTATCGCTCCATGCCCATCTATTCTCCTGATTCTATTTCAAGAAGAATCCCATGGTGCAGAATGTATTGTCAAACAATACTGTCTCTATGTGGCAATCAGCCCAATTTTGTTTCGTTTCCTGACGTTGTATATGGTTTTTACTAGATTTTCTTCGTTTCTTGCGCCGCCACGAGCGGCGGCCTCGACATCGGCCGCAAGGCCATGAAAGGCTTGTTCGACACGACGGCGATGATCGCGCACCTGCTGGGGCGGACGGACTTATTGCTCGGATGGCTGGTAAGCGCACTTGCCGCTCGGCAGGTTTTTTCGCGGCAGCGCATAGGTTCCATGAGCCAGTAAGTCCTTTCGGAATATTTGTTTTTCGCCTGAGTGCGGACTATCATCCTTCCCGCCGTCGCAGGGAGGAAATGATCGCCATGAGTGTCATCGACATCTTTGCCTGGATCGTGCTGATCGTACTCGTGCTGAGCACCGTCGCCGTCATCGTCTTTCTCGCCATGCTGCCGGGCATGATCGCCAAGAGGAGAAACCATCCCTGGGCGCAAGCGGTGACCGTCGGCGGCTGGGTGACTCTGCTCCTCGGCTTTGCCCTCTGGCCGATCGTGCTGATCTGGGCCTACGTTGATGTCCCGCGTCCATCGAAGACGGAGGGCGCGTCGTGATCGTCGTTCTCCTGAATGTCTATCTCGTCATTCTCTTCTGCCTGGTGAAGCTCCGCATCGTTCCCTTCAACCTGTTCTGGAAGGTCTCGCCGGTCCTCGTGCTGCTGCTTTTGCTCGTCGGCCTTTTCATCCCTATGAACTGGGGCGCGCCGCAGGGGCCGGCGCTCGTGGTCCGGAACTCGGTCGCGATCGTCCCCAATGTTGCCGGCGAGGTCATCGATGTACCGGTTCAGGCGAACACGGCGCTGAAGGCGGGCGACGTCCTGTTCCGGATCGACCCGGTGCCGTTCCAGGCGAAACTCGATGCGCTGGAGGCGCAACTGCAGCTTGCCAAACTGCGTCTCGACGAGACCACGCGGCTACAAAGGAGCGGCGCTGGCCGCGCCTTCGATATGGAGCAGGCGCAGGCCGAAGTGGAGCAGCTGCAGGCTGAGATCGTTAGTGCAAAATGGGATCTCGACAAGACCGTCGTGCGTGCGCCTGCCGGCGGATACGTCACCAATCTTGCCTTGCGGTCGGGAGCCCGCGTATCGAGCCTACCGCTATCGCCGGTCATGGCCTTCATCGATACTGCCGATACGATCATCGGCGTCGAGGTGCCGCAGATCGACGCGCGCTATGTCGAGCCGGGCCAGTCGGTCGAGGCGACGTTCAAGTTCATGCCCGGCAAGGTCTACACCGGAAAGGTTGAGAGTATCCTCCAGGCGGTTGCGAGCGGCCAGGTGCAGATTTCCGGGGCCGCCGTCTCTCCGGCAGCAATCAAGACGGCGCCGCTTGTCGTCAGGATCCGGCTGGACGATGCGGATTTTGCCGCGCGCATGCCGGCCGGCACCACGGGCGACGCGGCGATCTTTACCGACCACGTCAAGGCGGCGCATGTGATCCGCAGGGTGCTGCTGCGACAGGTCGCCATCATGAACTACGTCATTCCGTTCTGAAGGCCTTCCGATGCGCGAGGGCCTTCACGCGCTCGTCAGTCGCACTGCTGCAGCTGCTGCTGATAGGTCGCCGCCATGCTGGCAAAACGCTGCGCCGTCTTCTGCAGCTGGGCGTTCGAGCGCCAGTCGCCGCGTTTGTATCCCGTTGGACCAGAGTAATAGGCCAGATAGAGGCTGTAAGCGTCGTTCAGCGGGATGCCGGTCGCCTGGCTGTTGCTGTAGTGATACCAGCCTATGAAATCGACGGCGTCGGAAAAGTTGGTGCGGCTTGCTGCCCATTTGCCGGTTTCGGACTGGTAATGGCCCCAGGTGCCGTCGAGTGCTTGCGAGTAGCCGTAAGCAGTCGACGGACGCGTCCAGGGAATGAAGCCGAAGAGTTTCGTGCGCGGCGGGCGGGCATTCGGCTGAAAACCGGATTCGACATACATCGTTGCCATCAGGATCGGCACGGGCACGCCGTATTTTCGTTCGGCTTGCGCCGCCGCCCGCTGCCAATTGGTGAAGAGGCCGTCGCGCTGGTCGAAGACGGCGCAAATGTTTCTCGTCTGGCGGGGTGCCGTCGCGCAACCGGCGACAAGCGCCAACAGCACCACGGCGAGAAGGCTACGGGTACGCAAAACAGAACCTCTCGTTTTCGAGAGATTACTAACTCGTAAATCTTAAGAAGCGGTTTTTATTCAAAGGCGAAGTTATGTCCGTCACGAGGCAGGACGTGTGCATCTGGATCGCCATGCTTCGGCCAGGGATTGACCGCGTCCCGCAGCCACACCACCGTATCGAGCCAAAAACCTTCGGCATGTCGCGAGTGGAAAAGACTGAAATGCCCGATGGCGTCGAATCCCAGATCGTAGGGCTTCAGCATTACCTGCTCCGTCGAGGCATTCCGGTAATAGCCAAGCGCACGGCGAACGGCAGAAGCGGTCGCGATCGGGTCGTCGGTGACGCCGATCGCAAGAATGGGCGCACGAACCGCATCGAAGCGGGCGATGACATCTCGCCGTTCCGGAGCCAGATAGCTGTGCTCCATCCGCGCGCCGCGAAAGCTCCACTCGTTGGCGACGCCAGCCGGCAGGTCTTCCAGCCAGCCAAGCAGTCTGCCTGGAAAATAGCCGAACGCCGCCGTCATGGCGGGCATGACGACGTGCCACTTCCAGAACAGGCGCCGTCGATGCGCGCGCGCGTAGTCTCGCCAATAGCCGTATTGCGCGCCGATCGTCAGCATCCGGTCGATACGCCCGGCATTCCTCGCAAGTCCGGGCAGGAACCCGCCGATACTGTGGCCCACGACCAGGAGCGGCTGCATCGGGTCGCGATCGTACATGAACGCCAAGGCTGCTTCGAAGTCGAACTCGCCCCAGTCCCGCCAGCGGTAGCCGCAACGGCGGAGGCGGGCGGGCCGGGACAGGCCGATTCCGCGATAGTCGTAGGTCAGGACATCGAAGCCGTGCCCTGCAAGAAACCGGGCATAGCGATGATAATAGCTGGCGAGTACGCCGGTGGCTGCATTGACGACGACGCTGCCTGAACTTTGCCCCCCGGTCGCGCGCCATAGATGGCCGCCGAGAAGCACGCCGTCGCGGCAGCAGATCTCGACGCGTTCGCCCTCCTGCGCAGATGCATATGCCGCCTCACTCGCATCCATCGTGCCAAGTCCATCCCGCTGCAATGACTGGCCCGTTCTACACTATGGGCGTGCTTGGCAACACTCACTAGTCGGTATACTTTGGGTCATGGGACAGCCGACCCAAACGACCCGAGACCGCATCGTCAACGCTGCCGCCAAGCTTTTTTATGGGCAGGGCATCCGCGCCGTCAGCGTCGATGCCGTCGCGGAAAAGGCGGGCGTCACAAAACGCACGCTGTACTACCATTTCGACAGCAAGGACGACCTGATTGCCGCCTATCTCGAAGGTCGTGATCAGCCCAATCTGGCCGTGTTCCAGCGATGGTATGACGAGGCCGAAGGCAGCGTGGACGCGAAGGTCAAGGCGATCTTCGACCAATTGGCGAAGTCTGCGCGTCATCCGAAATGGAAGGGTTGCGGTTTCCTGCGAACTGCAGCCGAGCTCGCCGGCATGCCGGGCCATCCAGCGATAAAAGCAGGCGTTGCTCACAAGCAGCGGGTCGAGGACTGGCTGACGCATGTTCTGGAGGCGGACGGCATTCTGGAGGCCCGCACACTCGGCCGGCAGATCATGCTCCTGCTCGATGGAGGCTTTGCCGTCGTGCTCTTGCGTCGCGATCCGTCTTACATGGAGACGGCGGGCGAAGCGGCCGCGGCCCTGATTGCCGCCGCCGCGCGGTCTTGATGGGACATCAGGCCGGGGTTGTTGCCGGCTCGTACCGCAGGATCACTGCGCCCGTCGTGAGTGGTGTCGCCTCGAGCAACTTCATAGGCACGGATGCGGCTGCCGGTTTGAAATGCGGGTTGCCGCCGCCGAGGATCACAGGGACCAGGCAGATGCGGATTTCGTCGACCAGCCCGGCCTTCAGCATGGCATCCGAAAGCTCGGCACTGCCGAAGATGAACATCGTCTTGCCGTCCTGCTGCTTGAGCTTCGTCAGCTCGCTGACCGGGTCGCTGACCACTCGGGCATTGTTCCAGCCCGGCTCCTTCATCGTGCGCGACACGGCGATCTTCGCGATATTATTCATGTAGTCTTTGATCTTCCCTTCGCCTTCAGCCGATGGCCAATAGTCGGCCATGCCTTTGTAGGTCTTGCGGCCGAAGACGAGCAGGTCGCCTTCTTCACCGAATGCCTCGGCATATTTCTGAAGCTCCGGTCCCCAGACAAGGTTGTGAAAGTCGATGTCCCACGGCTTCGTACCTTCGAAGTAGCCGTCGAGCGTCATCAGATTCCAGACAACAAGCTTTCTCACGTTTCATCCTCCTCAAAACTGATTGCAAATAGCAACTGGTTGAAAGTTAGATTGACCGATGGCAAAATGCAAGCAGTTTTTGGAGAATGAAAATGGACGGCCTTCACCGTTCCGGCTGCCCCATCAATCTGACGCTGGAAATACTCGGCGACCGCTGGAGCCTGATTATCATCCGCGACATCATGTTCGGCAACCGGCGCCACTTCCGCGAGCTTCTTCAGAATTCAGAGGAAGGCATCGCTTCGAACATCCTCGCCGATCGCTTGCGCCGACTGGTGGACAAGGGCTTGCTGACCAGGGAAGACGATCCCACGCACAAGCAGAAAGCCATCTACAGCCTCACTGAAATGGCGATCGATCTCGTGCCGCTCTTCGCCCACATGGGCGCCTGGGGCCGCAAGCATTTGCCGGTATCCGAAGAGCTCTCCATTCGAGCCGAACTCTTGGAAGACGGCAGTTCGCAGCTTTGGGAGGACTTCATGGAAGAGCTGCGGGCCAAGCATCTCGGCAAGCAACTTCCGCCCGGAACGCCGTCGGTGCTTGGCCGTCTGACCGAGGCCTATCTCGACGTCGTCGCGAAAAAGCAGAAGTCGGCCTGATCAGTCTTTGCGGAACACGATACTCGCGCCCCAGCCGGTCACCACCGCGAGGAGCACTGCGAAAAGGCCGTAGGGAACCGGCCGTTCATGGGCGGCGTCGGTGATCGTCTGCTCGATGCCGGTCTTGATGACGCGTAACGGCACGGACCTCTGCGTCACAAACACGCCGCTCTTGAAGAGATAGGCGCGCACCGTATGCACGCCATTCGGAATGTTGGCGGGCAGACGAAGGGTTGCCTTGAAGAGATTGGAGCTGACGAAGCGCACACCCGTCGGGTCGCGCTCGTAAAGCCCGCCGGCCTGCTGCAACCGCCGGAACGCCGTGCGGAATTCGCCAAGGGTGCTCCCGTCTCCGACGAAACCGACGGGCGTCAGCGGGATATGATCGATGCCGATCCCTTGATCGTCGAGGGCGAGCGGCGTCACCACGTCGTCGAGCGAGCGTGAGCTCGACATCGAATAGGAATGCGGCACGCCTTCAAAGGTCATCGACTCCGTGTTGATCCAGATACCGAAGACGCGCTCCTTCCGGCGTACCGTCGCACTCTCGCGCGGACCCTCCAGAACGACGACGACATCATACTGGCCGACGGCGAGCAGCAGGTTGTCGGTATTCGTCAGCGCCCCGAAGATCGTCAGATCCGCGCCCCGAAAATCGGAGGAGATGGCGATCTCACTGGTGGACGTGCCGATTTCCAGGCCTTCGCGCTCTTCCTCCGAACTCTGCCCCGGCAGGAGCATCTGCGCGGCGGCAAGCCCCGGCGGCAGCAGGCAGAACAGGAGGAAGAGGCAGAGGCGCAACCGCGTCATCAGTACGCTCCCATCACCACGGAATAGACGTCCGCCGGCGTCACGACGAGGGCGATCGCCAGCCTGATGCCGACGGCGAGGACGAGCAGCCCGAGCAGCGCGCGCAGCTGCTCGCCGCGCAGCTTCTGGCCGACGCGCACGCCATATTGCGCGCCGATGACGCCCGCCACCATCAGGATGAAAGCCAGCACGATATCGACGGAAAAGTTGGTCGCGGCCTGGACGACGGTCGTGTAGGCGGTCACGAAGATGATCTGGAAGAGCGACGTCCCGACGACGACATTGGTCGGAATACGCAGCAGGTAGATCATCGCCGGCACCATGATGAAGCCGCCGCCGACGCCCATGATGGAGGTCAGGATACCGATCGCAAAGCCGAGCGCTATGATCGGGATGACGCTGAGGAAGATCTTCGATTTCTTGAACCGCACCTTCAGCGGCAGCCGGTGGACCCAGTGATGATGGCCGGGTCGGCGCGGCGTCGGCGGGATGTTCTTGGCCGCCCGCCGCATGGCATTGATGCTTTCGAGCAGCATGAGCCCGCCGACGGCGCCAAGGAAGATGACGTAGAGCAGCGAGATGATCAGATCGAGCTGGCCGATCCGTCTCAAGAGCGAGAAGATCCAGATGCCGACCGTCGCGCCTGAAAGGCCGCCGATCAGCAGCACCGTCCCGAGCTTCACGTCCAGCGTCCCGCGCCTGAAATGGGTAATCGCGCCGGAGATCGAGGAGGCGACCACCTGGTTCGCGCCGGTCGCAACGGCGACGACGGGCGGAATGTTGTAGAAGATGAGAAGCGGCGTGATCAGAAAACCGCCGCCGACGCCGAACATGCCGGAGAGGAAGCCGACGGCCGCACCCATGCCCAGGATGATGAAGATGTTCACCGACAATTCTGCGATGGGCAGGTAGATTGTCACAGCCGACCTCGAATTATGAACTGCCCTCCTGGGCAGGCCTTCTCACGTCCCGTTCGAATGGCGCATCATACGGTGAAATCGTTGCCAGAGGCTTTCGATAAGCGACATGCGATCCGCGCATTACGCGAGCGATAAGTCCCGATTAATCTGGCTTTTTTCAGATTTTGTGACAGCGGTGCGCAACCGTTGACGGTTCTGCTGGACACTTAGCTCTTGCACTAAGTGTTTTGCCATGATACTTAGCCTCATGGATCAGTATTCGGAGCAGCTAACGGGCATCTTTCTGGCACTTGCGGACCCGACGCGCCGCGCGGTGCTCGGCCGTTTGGGCGAGGGGCCGGCCAGTATCAGCGATCTCGCACAGCCGTTCGACATGGCTCTTTCGTCTTTCATGAAGCACATCCATCTTCTGGAGGACACAGGACTGATCCGGACCCGCAAGCAGGGCCGTGTGCGCACCTGCATCATCGAGAAGAAGCAGTTTGCTGTCGCCGAAGCGTGGCTCTCGCAGCAGCGAGCCCGCTGGGAGGGCCGTACGGACCGGCTCGAACAGTTTGTCATTGCGGCATCGAAAGAGGAAAAATCGAAATGACCAAGTCCCCAAGCCCTAAGCTCGACCTGACCATATCGCGTCTCATCAAGGCTCCGCCCTTGGCCGTGTGGAACGCCTGGACGAACCCCAGGAGCTTCGAGCAGTGGTGGGTTCCGGCGCCGGCCAGATGCAAGGTCGTAGAAATGGACCTCCGTCCCGGCGGCGCATTGGTGACCGAGATCAGCGAAAACGACGGCGATTTCGCGCCACACCTCAGCGCCTGCATCCTCGATATCGCCGATGGCGAACGGATCGTTTTCACCAACGCCCTGGTGGGCGGCTGGCGTCCGGCAGAGCAACCTTTCATGACGGCGGTCATCACCTTCGAGGAACACCCGGAGGGCACAAACTATGCCGCCTACGTCATGCACAAGGACAGCGCTGACCGTAACATGCACGCCGAAATGGGATTTTACGACGGCTGGGGCACCGTCGTGGAACAGCTCGCAAAGCTGGTCGAGCGGCAATCGTAGGGGGAAAGTGGTGTCGCGCAAGACATAGCGCGGGAAAGCCCTCACCGCCCGTGCGGTGAGGGCTTATCCAGACCGGGAGTTCTCAAGCCTTCGTCGTAGGCTTGGCGTTGCGTTCGAGCAGCGCCCTCACCGTGTCGTCATTGATCTTGCCAGTGGGGTCCTTGCCGATCGATTGCTGAAAGCTCTTGATCGCAGCGATCGTCTTGGCGCCCATCTCGCCGTCAGGCGTGCCTGCGTCGAAGCCGTTGTTGTTCAGGATCGCCTGGATGTTGCGGATCGCCTTTTTCATGTCGACGGTCGAGGTTTTGGTGCCATTACCCGCCCAGGCGTCCGGAATCTCGATGCCGTTCGCCTTGTTGTCGAGCGGCTGCGGCTTCCAGGCGCTCGTCGTAGCGCGGGCCCTCTCAAGATCGGCCGGCTTCATGGCTTTCGCGACCTCGTCGCGCTTGGCTGCTGCGTCCTTGTCGCCGCCCTGGGCAGCGATCGCGAACCACTTGTAGCTTTCGCCGAGGTCCTGTGTGACGCCGTTGCCCCGGGCGAAAAGGATCGCCAGGTTGAACTGGCTGTCGGTGATGCCAAGATCGGCGGCCTTGGTGAACCAGCTTGCTGCCGCCGCGTAGTCCTGCTGGCCGAGCGCGCCGGAGGCGTAGAGCACCGCCAGATTGTGCATGGCGCTGGCATTGCCCTGGCTGGCGGCCTGCTCGTAGAAGGCCCTGGCCTTGCCGATATCACGCGCGACGCCAGTGCCCTTCTCGTACATGCTGCCGAGACGGTACTTTGCCGGCGCAAAGCCCTTGTCAGCTGCAAGCTGATACCAGTTTGCGGCTTGAGCCTGGTCGGCGGGCAGGCCATTGCGGCCTTCGGTGTAACGAGCGCCGATCTCGAAGAGCGCGAGCGGATCGCCGCTGCGGGCGGCATCGGCAAGCGACTGCGGCTGGACGGCGTCCGGCACGGAAATCGAAGGCGCTGCAGGCGCGGCCTCTTGCGAGGTGGGAACACTATTGGGCGCGAACGCGGCCGCATCCTGCGGTGGCGCTCCCGGTGTCAGCGTCGAAGCGCCTTCGCCGCCAAGTGGCGCAGCGTCAGTCAGGTGCTCGGAGGGTACAGCCTCCCGGTTTTCGGACGCGCCCGCCTGTGTCATGTCGGCAGCTGGTGGGGCGGCAGTCTCGGGCTCTGTTGATTCTGCCGGGCTGCCCGCTACCGGTCCTTCGGCGTCTTCCACCGGCATGGCGGAGCTATCGGCGGCAACGGGGTTTTGCGCGGCATCCGAAAGCACCGCGACTTCCGCCGGCGGAGCCTGCTCGCCGCTCGTCAGGGTGCGAGCGAGCGGGAAGGCCATGATCGCCAGGAGCACGGCGCCGACAGCAAGCAGAATCGGCCTGCGGAAGCGGGCAAAAGCGCTGGAGCCGGCAGGTTTCTGCGTCTTCTTCTCGGCCTTTGTCAGCGTTGCCTTGGGGTCGGATTCCATCGCGGCCGCTTGAGCCGCGCGGCGGGCGGCGGCGATGTAGTCGGCGCGCTCATTTTCGGCGGCAGGCTTGGGGTTGTTCCGGGCCGCAGCCTGGCTGGCGCGCACGCGCTCCAGAATCTTCTTGACGTCCGGCGCGCCCGAGCCGGGTTCCAGCAGTTCGTTCGATGCTTCTTCGCTGGGCATCAGGTCGACGGGGTCGATCGAAGGCGCGGGGTCGATGACCGCCCGCTCGGCTGCTTTCGCTTGGACCGCCTTCTTGCCTGGAATCAGTCGCTTGCCGAGTGCCGAAAGCAGGCTGCCCTTCGACGGCACTGCCGCCGGCGCCGGTTTGGTCGCGGCTTCGATGGCGATCGCGCTTGTCTCGGCGGAAGGCGCAGCGTGCACAGGAGCCGCGCTTGCTGTTTCCACCGCATGCAGGGCCGGAGAAGCCCCCATCTTTCCGAGCGAAGCATGCTTTTGCGTTTCCTCGGTGCCGGCCGGCACGAGTGCATACGGATCGATCTCGAAATCGGCCTCGGCAAGCGGCATGCGTCGCGCCGGCTTGTTCCGGGTTTCCATATCGTCCAGGCGCTCGGCGATCTGGACCAGCGTCTCGTGCAGCGCCTGGAATGTCTTGTGCGTGCGTTCTTCGCTGCTGCGGCTCAGGTCTTCCAGATGGCGCAGGTCCTCGGCCAGCGCGTTCAAGGCGGCCATATCAGCGGCTGGCGCAGCCTGGATGCCGCCATTGCGCGAATAAGCCTCGACAACGGCTTCTGCCGCCTGGCGTGCAGCCTCGATGATGTATTCGTCGCTGGTCGCCATGTAGTCTTCGATTGCGCCCATGCGGCGGTCGAACTCCGGCGGAATGCTGTCACCGCCTGCGCGGGGCGAGCTCATCAGCGCAGAGAGGTTGGCGATCTGATCTTCGAGGTTCCTGAGAGCCAGCGGATCGGTGGGCGGTGCGGCCGTACTTTCCTCCAGGCGCGCAGCAATGTCGCTGAGGCGACCCTCGATGCGGCGGAACGCACTGTCATCGGCAATTACGGCCGGCGCGGGCTGTACTTCCATCTCGTCGATGCGGCGCGCGAGATAGTCCAGCCGCTCCGCCAGCGCGTCATTGACCGAACCGCTTTCCAACGCCTCGATCTTGCGGGAAATATCCGCAAGCGTGCGGTTGAGATCTGCCTGGGGAGCCGTCTTCTGAGCACGCTCGAGCATGAAGGACAGCTGCTCGAGGCGTTCGTCGAGCCGCGCCGTCGCTTTGGTATTGGCCAGTTCTTCGACGCGCCGGGTCAGCATTTCCAGCCGATCGGCAAGGCCATCAGCCGGCTGGCTGCGGCTTTCCGCCTGGCGGCCCACCATGTCGATCTGCTCTGCCAGCGCGTTCAGCCGGCCTTCGAGGCGATGCATCAGCGCCGGATCGCCGCTTGCGGCGGTGCGGCCGCTTGCCGCAATCGCCCGGCTGATTTCGTCAAGCCGCCCATCCATGGCGGCAAACTGCTCGGACATGGCTCGATCGTGCGGCTGAATCATGTTGCCGAACTGTTCCATCGCGGTCGCAATCGAGAGCAGCTTGTCTTCGAGCGCGCGCACCGCCGGGCTCTCGCCCATGCCGCCGAGATGACGCTTGATGTCGTCGAGCCGGTAGGCGAGCGACACGAGTTCTTCCTGCAGGCTTGCCGTATCCAGCGCATGTAGCTGGTTCTCAAAACCGTCCCAGCGGCTTTCCATGTGCCGAACGGACTCTTCGCGGGCAAGCCCGTCCATCAGGGAACGCAGTTCTTCGAATTCGTTGCGAAGCCCTGTGGCCTCCGGGCCGGCCGAGCGGCTGGAAAGTTGGTCGATGCTGTGCGCCAGCCGGCCCATGTCCTCGCGGATGTCGTCGGCGAAATGCCGGTCGTGCGCACTCGTCTTGATTTCGCGCAGTTCTGCGCGCAGCGCATTCATCTCGCGCGCCACGCCGTCGGAAATGTCGCGCTTCAGGTCCTGGCGCAGGTTCACCAGCGCCTGGGCGATCTCGGTCATGGTATCGGGCGAGGGGGCATGTGACGGCGCGACTTGCGGGGCTGGCGTACGCGCTGCCGGTGCCGGGTCTCGGTAGGTTGGGCGTTCGGCGATTGGGCGTTCGCGGCCGGCGTTGAGCGCGCGCTGGCGCTCGCGGATTTCTGCAAGCGGATCCGGCCGGGTTTCCGCCCGCGAATATGCCGGTCGCGGCTCATAGGATCTGGTGTGGCTTTCGCGCTCAGGTGCAACTACCCGCTGCCTTGGCTTGTGGGTGCCGTTGCCCATCAGCCCTTCGATGCGCGCCTCAAGCCCTTCGATCGTGCGGTTCAGCGCATCGAGCGACGCCCTGTCGGAATGCCGGGGAGTGTTTGGTCGCGATCCGTTCATTTTCCTGCTCGCTTCGTCTGCTCGAGCCCTCGTCAGGGCCAAGGCCATTGGCTTGAGAGACCGTTCATTAGAGGATAGTTTATGAGGCTTTCCTCAACCTGAACGGCGTAGCGGCACTCCGAATAAACGCGAGACTGGAAAAAGGAATGCGGATCACCACTGCTCACTGCGCACTTTTTACGATACGTGGTAAATATCCCGTTAACTTCCGTGGGAATTTTTTAACGTTTGGGTAAGCCGCGATGCACTTTGGGCCAGATGCGCCGGTGTTGAGCTCGATGGTCCTGATGACACGCTCGTGTCGCTCACCGGGAGCGCTCGTCATCACAGCTTTGTCTCCGGTCAATTTTCTGTGCCCGAGTCTCGCACTGTGGAGGAAGTCGCTTCCAAAGATATCCTGCTGCGCCAAATATCAGGAATGAACTTCCGCATTTGCTATGATCTGCTGCTTTAGCTCCATTCCATCGGCCGAGGAGACCGTCATGACCGCGCCGCATCCTTCGAGAACCCATATCGGCAATCACGCGCTGCACCCGGAAACGCAGATGCTGAACTACGGTTATGATCCGGAGCTTTCAGAAGGAGCGGTCAAGCCGCCGGTGTTTCTCACCTCGACCTTCGTCTTCAATACCGCCGAAGACGGCCGCGATTTCTTCGACTACGTCTCGGGCCGTCGCGAGCCGCCGGCAGGCAAGGGCGCCGGTCTCGTCTACTCGCGGTTCAACCATCCCAACAGCGAGATCGTCGAAGACAGGCTCGCGGTTTATGAACGGACCGAAAGTGGCGCGCTATTCTCCTCCGGCATGTCGGCGATCTCGACCACGTTGCTCGCCTTCGTCCGGCCCGGCGATACGATTCTCCATTCGCAGCCGCTCTATGGCGGCACCGAGACGCTGTTGGCGAAGACCTTCTTGAACTTCGGGGTTGCCGCCGTCGGTTTTCATGACGGTGTCAGCGAGGCGTCGGTCCAGGCAGCGGCCGAGGAGGCTATGCAGAGAGGTCGAGTCTCGGTCATCCTCATCGAAACGCCCGCCAACCCCACGAACAGTCTCGTTGACGTTGCCTTGATACGCCGTGTTGCCAATGCGGTTGGCGAGAGACAGGGCCACACCCCGATCATCGTCTGCGACAACACGCTGCTTGGCCCGGTCTTCCAGCGTCCGATCGAACACGGCGCGGATATATCGCTTTATTCGCTGACCAAATATGTCGGCGGCCATTCGGATTTGATCGCCGGCGCCGTCCTGGGTCCGAAAGCTGTGATCAAACAGGTGAAGGCACTCCGCGGCTCTATCGGCACGCAGCTCGACCCCCATTCCTGCTGGATGCTGGGACGTTCGCTGGAGACGCTGCAACTGCGCATGGAGCGGGCAAACAGCAACGCACGTGCCGTCGCCGATTTTCTCCGCGATCATCCGAAGGTCGAAACCATCCACTATCTGCCTTACCACGATCCGGATTCGCCGGTCGGGCGAACCTTCGCCGCACAGTGCACGGGCGCCGGTTCGACGTTCTCTTTCGATATCAAGGGCGGCCAGCCGGCTTCGTTCAGGTTCCTGAACGCGCTGAAGATCTTCAAGCTGGCGGTCAGCCTCGGCGGAACGGAGTCGCTTGCGAGCCACCCGGCCGCAATGACTCATTCCGGTGTTCCGGCTGATGTGCGTGAGCGCATCGGCGTTCTGGAGTCGACCATCCGGTTGTCGATCGGCATCGAACATCCGGACGATCTGATCGCCGACCTCGCGCTCGCTCTGGACGAAGCGTAAACGGCAGCGCCGTCAGGCCGCCGCCGTTTCCCGCACATCGTCGAGCAGGAAATGCACGACGATGTAGTTCGTCGTGTAGTGCCTGCCGCTATCCGAGGTGTTCTCGATATTGCCGCCATCTGCCGGGTGCCAGGTATGGTAGTGCGGATTGGTGGTGATTAGCGTGATCGCTTTGCCCGCGAATTTGCCGCCGAGCCGGTAGCGTGCTTCCGCCAATGGCCAGATGCGCTCGTAGTCTTCCATCGGAATACGGACTTTCAGAGCCCGCCTGCTGACCGGTTCGCTCCGCGAGCCGTCCTCGTGCACGGCCGCCGGTAGTTCCAGCGTCACTTCCTCCGCGCCGCTCAGAATGGAATTGAACTCCTCGGGCCACATCCGTCTCATGAAATCGCTCCTCCCAGGGCTCGCTCTTCGGTTAGCCAGCGAAATGTAGCGTGTTTGCCCGAAGAAGCAAACGCTGCCTTGCGGTTCACCACCGATTGCCTTTGTACCGCGCGCTAAGCTCTCGCGGCGTGGTTCAGCGCTCGCTCCAGCGATCGGAATATCCGCGGATCATCCGACTGTGCGACGTTGAATCGCAGGAAGCCGCTGGCGGTCTGCGACACGCTGAAGGCGTTGCCGGGCGCAAGAACGATGTTATCGGCGAGGCAGGCCCGCGCAACATCTGCGGCATCGATCCCGTCGGGCAACCGGCACCAGAGAAACATGCCCGCCTGCGGCCGTATCCACGGCGTGATGCCGAGCGAACCCAATCGCTGCGCCGTCTCGTCCATGGCTTGCGAAAGCCGGACCCGCAGCGCATCCAGATGTTTGCGGTAGCTGCCGTCCTTCAACAGCAGCAGGATCAATTCGGACGAGAGCCGCCCGGCGGCGATGCTGGTCGCAATCTTGAGATCGGAGAGCGCCTCGATCCAGTCCGGCCTCGCCGCGATGAAGCCGCAACGCACCGAGGCAGAGAGCGTTTTCGAGAAGCTGCCGATATGGACGACCCGCTCCAGCCCGTCGAATGCGGCGAGGCGAGGGGCCGGCTCATGCTCAAGATCAGCGAAGATATCGTCCTCGATGATTGTCATATTTGCGCGCTCTGCAAGTTTCAGCAGCCGGTGTGCCACGACGGGCGAACACGTCGCGCCTGTTGGGTTATGAATCGCGGAATTGGTGATGTAGAGCCGCGGCCGGTGCTCGTCGATCGCCCTCCCGAATGCCTCGATATCCGGTCCGACCGGCGTCATCGGAACGGCGATGGCATTGGCCCTGTGAGCGCGCAGCAGCGCATGGAAGTTGAAATAACAGGGGTCGTCCACCAGCACGGCGTCGCCGGGCTCGATCAGGAAGCGGCACAGAAGGTCGATTGCCTGTGTGCCGGATTCCGTCAGTATGATCTGGTCTGGTGCTGCGGATATGCCGCGCTCGCCCATGCGGCGGGAGAGAAGCTGCCTGAGCGGCGGCAGGCCGAGCGGCGTACCGTAGTCCGAGAGCACGCGATCATCGGCGCGTGAAACCGTGCGAAGGGCCTTGCGTATGCCCGCTTCCGGCATCCAGCTTGGCGGCAGCCAGCCGCATCCCGGCTTCAGCAATTCGGGGCCGTCTTCCAATGATTGACGATAGACCCACAAGGGATCGATCGCCCGGTCGAGCTTCGGCCCGATTTCCGAGAGCGCCAGCGGTGCGAGCGGGCTCGAAACGTAGAAGCCGGAACCCGGCCGCGAGCGAATGAGGCCCTCGGCGGCCAGCCGCTCATAGGCCTCCACGACGGTCGAGGCGGAAACATGCAAGGTCTTGGCGAAAGCGCGCACCGAAGGCAGTCGTGATCCGGGCACCAGCCCGCGGCTGGAAATGCGGCCGCGGATCTCCGCCATTACCAGGGCGATACGCTTGCCGCTCGCAGGATTCGTCGCCGTCTGGTCCATCTGTATTGCTTCCGTATCCATAACAGTTTGTCGAAACTGTACAGCATTGTCGCTGGCGACGCCACGCTCCTTGCTTCATAGCAGCCTCAGACAAGGAGCATCATGATGGACAGGGTAGCAGGCGGCTGGATCAACGGTTTTCTCGGAGTGCTGATCTTCAGCGGCTCGCTTCCGGCGACGCGCGTTGCGGTTGCCAATTTCGATCCGCTGTTCCTCACCGTCGCCCGCGCCGCCATCGCCGGCATGCTTGCCTTCTGTCTGCTGTTGGCCTTCCGCGAAAAACGTCCCGCGCGTGCCGATCTTTTCTCGCTGGCGGTGGTAGCGCTCGGCGTCGTCATCGGCTTTCCGCTGCTCACCGCATTTGCGCTGAAGCATGTTACCTCGGCTCATTCGACGGTTTTCATCGGTCTGCTGCCGCTGGCGACGGCCATCTTCGGCGTCCTTCGCGGCGGGGAGCGCCCCAAACCGGTCTTCTGGCTGTTCTCCGGCCTCGGCAGCGCCCTGGTCGCAGGCTTCGCGTTGATGCATGCGGAAGCCGCATCCTCAGTCGGCGATCTCTTGATGCTGGCGGCAATCATCGCCTGCGGGCTGGGATATGCCGAAGGCGGCAGACTGTCGCGCAAGCTGGGCGGTTGGCAGGTGATTTCCTGGGCGCTGGTTCTTTCGCTGCCGATCATGCTCGTGCTGTCGTTCGTTGCCATGCCGCCCACCTTCCCGGCTGCGGCAAGCACGTCCTGGATCGGCCTCGCTTACGTCTCGCTCTTCAGCATGCTGATCGGCTTCATATTCTGGTATCGCGGCCTGGCGCTCGGCGGCATTGCAGCCGTCGGGCAGCTGCAGCTGCTGCAGCCATTCTTCAGCCTTGCTCTGGCGGCTGTGGTCCTCCATGAGAAGGTCAGCGTGGCCATGTTCGGGGTCACGCTGGCCGTCGTTGCCTGCGTCGCCGGCGCAAAGAAATTCGCCCGCTAGCGAGGCTCTGATTCTAGGCCGCAACACGCATGAAATTGCCCAGTCCCGCAAACATCGCGACGGATTTCAGCCGCGCTTCGATGTCGTGGATCGGCATGGAGATGATTAGCTCGTCCGCTCCGGTCTCCTTCAGGAACTCGGTGAGCTTGGCTTCTGCAGTCTCCGGCGAACCGACAACCGCATAACGCAACGTATGCTCGACGTTGAGCTTCTCCATCGGCGACCAGAAGCTTTCCATGTCCTCGACCGGCCGCGGGAATGGACCGCGGACATTGCGGCGCAGGTTGACGAATTGCTGTTGCGCGGACGTAAAGTGGTATTGCGCCTCCTCGTCCGTCGGAGCGACGGAGCCCATGACGCCGACCATCACATAAGGCTGGTCGAGCGATGCGGAGGGCTGGAACTTGCTGCGATAGATATCGATGGCATCGAGCAGCATGTCTGGTGCGAAGTGTGAGGCGAAGGCATAGGGCAGGCCGAGCATCGCCGCAAGCTGCGCGCTGTAGAGACTGGAGCCGAGAAGCCAGATCGGCACATGCGAATTGTTGCCGGGAACGGCAAGGATTGCCTGGTTCTCAGAGGGCGGCCCTAGCAACTGCTGCAGTTCGACGACATCGTTCGGAAAGCTGTGAGCGCCGGCTTCCAGATTGCGGCGGAGCGCTTGGGCGGTTCGCATATCCGTGCCCGGCGCGCGTCCGAGGCCGAGATCGACGCGGCCCGGGAAAAGCGCTGCCAACGTGCCGAACTGTTCTGCGATCACTAGCGGCGAGTGGTTCGGCAGCATGATGCCGCCTGAGCCGATGCGGATGCGCTTGGTCGCCGCACCGACATGGCCGATGACGACCGCGGTCGCGGCACTCGCTATGCCCGGCATGCCATGATGCTCCGCCAGCCAGAAACGCTTGTAGCCGTACTCCTCCGCCTTTTGCGCCATGCGCGCCGAGCCCGCAAAGGATTGGCTGATGGTCGTGCCGTCGGCTACGGGCGAAAGGTCGAGGATGGAAAAGGGGATCATGTGGAAAACCTGCGGGTCGGGGGATGGAGACAGGTCTATGTAGGTTCTGGTATCGCGCATTCCAAATCATGCGCTCAAGAAAAGGGCCGGTTTCCCGGCCCTTTTTCTCGTTGTTTTCAAGCCGTCTGTCGCCGATGCCGGAGGACGTGGATTTCAGCGCCGTGCTGACGATGATCATCGGGCAGCGTAAAGTTGCCGAGCTGGCGGTCCATCTCCACTGCCTCTGCGGCAAGGCGGTGGATCGCTGCGGTCGTTTCCTCGACCATGGCGGCGTTCTGCTGCGTCATCGAGTCGAGCTCGGAAACCGCCGTGTTGATCTGGCGAAGCGTATCCGCCTCTTCGCGGGTCGATTCCATGATCTCATGGATCTGGCCGTTGATCGCTTCCACATGGCTGCCGATGCCCGTCAGAGCCACACCAGCCCGCTCGACGAGCGACACGCCGGATTCGACTTCGTGAGTCGATTTCTGCAGCAGGCTCGCGATCTCCTTGGCGGCGCTCGATGAGCGTTGCGCCAGTTCGCGGACCTCCATCGCAACAACTGCAAAGCCCTTGCCGGATTCACCGGCGCGTGCCGCTTCGACACCGGCGTTGAGCGCCAGAAGGTTGGTCTGGAAGGCGATGTCGTCGATGACGCTGATGATCGTGTTGATCTGCCGCGAGGAGGACTGGATTGCCTCCATGGCAGCGATCGTCTCACGCATAATCTGGCTCGAACCGGTTGTCTCTTGCTTGGCGGCGCGGGCGATGCGCTCGGCCTGTTCGGCACGCTCGATCTGAATGCGGACAGACTGGGTGATCGCGTCGATCGCGTTCGCCGTTTCGGTGATTGATGCCGCCTGGCGCTCGGTGCGCCCGGCAAGGTCGTCGGCGCCGGTACGCATCTCTTCCGAGCCGGAGCGGACCGCCATGGAGTTGCCGCCGATCGCCGTCATCGTCTGGCTGAGGGTGGCGAGCGCCTCGTTGAAGTTGACCCGCAAGCCCTCAAGCTCGTTCGGGAAGCGCGTTTCGATCTGATAGGCGAGATCGCCGTTCGCCAGATGATGCAGCCCTTCGTCCAGCGCCCGCACGACATCCTGCAAAGTTTTCGCTTCCGCCTCGCGCAGCGCCAGATTCTCCTGACGCTCGCGTTCCGCATGGGCGCGGGTCTCGGTGCTTGCTGCTTCCAACGCCCGGCTTTCGATCAGCGACTGCTTGAAGCGGGCGAGCGCCTTGGCCATCATGCCGATTTCATCGTGACGGTTCTGGCTGCCGATCTCGACGTCCAGCTTGCCGTCGGCGACATCCCGGGTATTTCCGGCAAGCCGTTCAAGTGGCGAGAAGAGCAGCCTGGTCACAAGCCCGGTCGCAAGGGCCATGACGATCAGAGCGCCGAGGCCGATCATGGTCAGCAGCGTCGCAATCTCGATCGAGCCCGCATTCAGCTCGCTGAGCAGGACGCTTTCGACGACAAGGAAGCGCTGCCCCTGATAGGTGACTGAGCGGACATAGGCTCGCGCGGTGCCGTCGGCACGGGTGAAGTCGTCGACCGTCATGCCATCGCTGCTGGCAAGCGCATCCTGCACGAAGGTAAACGGCGCCGTATCGAGCGTAGCGAGATGGCCTTCGGCGTTGAGACCGACGGCCGAACCGTCACTGGAAATGATGGCCGCCTGAGCCGTACTGCCGGAAACGATGCCCTTGGCCAGGATGCTGGTGATGATATCGTCGCGCACCTTGAAGAGAATGATGCCCTTCGGCTGGCCGAGCTTGATGATCGGCACGGCATAGAAGATCGCCGACTTGCCGCTCGCAACATCGACGCGCAGGCCGGAAAATGCGGTCGGCGCGGAATCGTCCGTTGCCTTCGTTGTGTTTTCGATCGCTCTGGAGAAAGCGATGCCCGCGCCTGTAGCCTTCCAGGCATCAGTCTTCATGTTCTCGGCGAAGTTGTCATCCTTCTTGTAGGAATAGAGAACCGAGCCGTCGAGATCCGCAATCAGCAGGTCGCTGAAAGTGGTGTTTTCGAGATCGCGGGCAACTTCGCCCTGTGTCTTCTCGTGATTGGAGTAGTAGAAGCCGCTCGGACCTTCCGGCTTCATCAGCTTTTCACGCTGATCGGCGGGATTCGGATTATTGGTGATGAACACCTTCTTGAGCTCGCCGCGCACGTCACCTGAGGATTTTTCGATCGTCTTCCAACCGCTCTTCAGGCTGGTGATCGACATTTGCAGCGCCTCGATGCGCGCGATGGAACTCGCCTGATTTTCAAGCTGCGCCAGTTGATCCTGCAGCATGTCGCCGCGGAAGATGAGCAAACTTTCCTTCGCCTTCAGTGCCTGCGCATCCGAGATGCGGCTGCTGGCGAAATAGCCGAGAACACTGATCGCACTTACCGCAAGTGCGGTGAGCAAAATGAAAGTCGCAATAACCTTGAAGGATAGCGACTGAAATCTCTGAGCCATGGCTACGAACCCCTCGAAGCGCCTTCGCCGGCGGAACGCGCCGGCTGACCAAAAAGCAGAACACGGGGAGTTTTAACCTTTGCGAAAAGGGGCTCCTCTCATATTTGATCGGTTAGATTTCAGGCAATGAATTTAATTCGTGGTAAACAGCGGCCGTAACAGGCGAATGTTTTTGTTCTGTTCACATCTTTCTGGCACTTATTCCGGCATCGCAATAAGGTAAGCCATGCAAAATACGATTCGCATCATCGGCATCGACCCAGGTCTTCGACGCACCGGCTGGGGAATTATCGATACGCTCGGCAATTCATTGCGCTTCGTGGCCTCTGGAACGGTGACCTCCGATGGCGATATGGACCTCGCCTCCCGCCTCTGCCAGTTGCACGATGGCCTTGCCGAGATCATGCACATCTACAAGCCCGACGAAGCAGCCGTCGAACAGACCTTCGTCAATAAGGATGCGGTCGCAACACTGAAGCTCGGTCAGGCCCGCGGCATCGCGATGCTCGTGCCGGCGCGTGCCGGATTGCAGGTATCCGAATATGCCCCCAATGCCGTCAAGAAAGCCGTCATTGGCGTCGGTCACGGCGAGAAGCAGCAGATCCACATGATGCTCAAGATTCTGATGCCGAAGGTGGAATTCAAAGGCAATGACGCCGCCGATGCACTCGCAATCGCCATCTGCCACGCCCACAACCGCGGCAGCAGCCGAATGCGCATGGCGGCGTTGGCAGGTTAGGGTATGTTCTTGACTTGTTCTCGTGGGGCCGGTAAGTAATACTCAAGAGGTATTACCATGCGCGTTACCGAAAAAGGCCAGGTCACCATCCCGAAAAACGTTCGGTCCAACTTGGGAATCGAGGCGGGGAGCGAAGTCGAGTTCGTTTTGCGCGAAGGCGAAGCTGTGCTTCGCCTCATCGAGAGGTCTCGGGATCAGGTCGATCGTGATGTTCGCGAACTCATCGACCATCTTCGGAGGCATCAGGGTTCCATGTCTCTCGGCGACATGAGCGGCGAGGAGTTCTATCGCCTTTTGAGGGATTGATTGGTGGCGACGCTGGTAGACACGAACATCCTGATCGACGTATTCCATGCGCGCGGTGCCTTCACCGACTGGTCGACAGAGCAGCTCGCGGTTGCTCGCGCAGAAGGGCCATTGCTCATCAATCCTTTGATCTATGCGGAGATGGCTGCTGGCTACGCCACGAGCGAAGAGCTGGAATCGGCGCTTGCGCCCAGTCTTTTCCGTCGGGAAGAACTGCCATGGGAGGCTGCCTTTTCAGCCGGCCATGCCTTTCTGCAATACCGCCGGTCCGGCGGCGACAAACGGTCGCCGCTTCCGGATTTCTACATCGGAGCCCATGCGATGGTGAAAGGCTACAGGTTGCTCAGCCGTGATGTTGCGAAATACCGAACCTATTTTCCGCTGATTTCCATTGTCTCCCCCGAAACCCATCCCTGACGGACCTTTTCATGATCGGCAAGCTCAAAGGCACTATCGAGGAAATCGGCGACGACTATGTGCTCGTTGATGTGCACGGCGTCTGCTACGTCGCCTATTGTTCCGGCCGCACCCTGTCGAAGATCGGCTCCGTAGGCGAAGCCTGCGTCCTCTTCATCGAGACTTATGTCCGCGAAGACCAGTTGAAGCTCTTCGGCTTCATGAGCGTGCTCGAGCGCGAATGGTTCAACCTGCTGCAGAGCGTGCAGGGCGTAGGCGCCAAGGTGGCGCTTGCCGTGCTTTCGACGCTCACACCAGGCGAACTCGCCAACGCCATCGCGCTGCAGGACAAGACATCCGTTTCCCGCGCCCAGGGCGTCGGCCCAAAGGTCGCGGTTCGCATCGTCACCGAACTGAAGAACAAGACACCCGCCTATTCAGGCGAGGCGATCAATATCGGCCTCAAGCAGGAAATCGGTGAAGGCGTCGCCTCGGCTCCGGTCGCCGATGCCGTCTCGGCGCTGACCAATCTCGGCTATTCGCGCGACCAGGCAGCAAATGCAGTTGCAGCAGCGATGAAGACTGCAGGTGACGGCGCAGACAGCGCCAAGCTGATCAGGCTGGGATTGAAGGAGTTGGCGCGGTGATATCCCGCAAGGGTGCCAATGCCTGCGGCTTGGTGTATGGACTTGAACAAGCTTTAAACGGAAATGCCTATGAATGATGCCCGCCTGATATCGCCGGAAAAGCGGGGCGAAGACCTCGATGTGACGCTGCGCCCGCAGTCGCTGGACGAATTCACCGGCCAGGCGGAGGCACGTGCCAACCTCAAGGTCTTCATCGAGGCTGCCAAGAACCGCGGCGAAGCGCTGGACCATGTTCTGTTCGTTGGTCCGCCGGGCCTCGGCAAGACGACACTGGCGCAGATCATGGCCAAGGAGCTGGGCGTCAATTTCCGCTCCACCTCCGGTCCGGTCATCGCCAAGGCCGGCGATCTTGCCGCTCTGCTGACCAATCTGGAGGAGCGCGATGTGCTCTTCATCGATGAAATTCACCGCTTGAATCCGGCCGTCGAAGAAATCCTTTATCCGGCGATGGAGGATTTCCAGCTCGACCTCATCATCGGCGAAGGTCCGGCCGCCCGCTCGGTGAAGATCGATCTCTCGAAATTCACGCTCGTAGCCGCGACCACGCGCCTCGGCCTGTTGACGACGCCGCTCCGTGACCGCTTCGGTATTCCGGTGCGGCTCAGCTTCTACACCGTCGAGGAGTTGGAATCGATCGTGCGGCGCGGCGCCCGGCTGATGAACCTGCCGATGACCGATGACGGCGCCCGCGAAATCGCCCGCCGGGCGCGCGGCACGCCGCGCATCGCCGGCCGTCTGCTCCGCCGCGTACGTGACTTCGCCGAAGTCGCCAGGGCCGAAGCCGTCACCCGCGAGATCGCCGACGAGGCACTCACCCGCCTGCTCGTCGACAGCGTCGGCCTTGACCAGCTGGACAAGCGCTACCTCAACATGATCGCCGTCAATTTCGGTGGCGGTCCCGTCGGTATAGAGACGATCGCCGCTGGTCTGTCCGAACCGCGCGATGCGATCGAGGACATCATCGAGCCCTACATGATCCAGCAGGGCTTTATACAACGCACGCCGCGCGGCCGCGTGTTGACGGCCACCGCCTGGAAGCACCTCGGCTTGCAGCCGCCGAAGGACCTCGAGGCTGCGCAGTTTCGGCTTTTTCAGGAAGGCGACTGATTTAAAGGATGCTCGCGGAGCCGCTTGCCGGTTCATAGCGAGGCCATCCGGTTGCCGGCCGTCCGCATTGACGCTGCACCCGACCACGCCTAGCTACGCTAATTCGCAGACGAGGAGGGTGCGTCATGCCACGTTTCGATCCGTGCCGGGTTTTCCGCAAGCTTTCCTATAACAACGCGCTCGCGAACTATCGCCTTCTTGCTGCCTGCTCGTCTCTCCGGCCCGGGGAATTCGAGGCCGAACGCGTGAGCTTCTTCCCCTCGATCAAGGCGACGCTCAATCACATCATCACTGTCGACTGGTTCTATGTCGACGGACTGGAAGGCGGCTCCTTGGGCCTGAAAGCCTTCGACGTCGAAGAGCCCTTCGATGAGGTCGCTGCGCTTGCCGCCGAGCAGCGCAAGGTCGATCGACGCCTCGTGGCGCTTTGCGAAGTCCTTACGCCGGAAAAGCTCGTGTCCGTCATTGATCTTCAGCGCACCGGCCGCATCCAGAAGGAGCGCATGGAGGATGTCTTGAGCCATCTCTTCCAGCATCAGACGCATCACCGCGGCCAGGTTCACGCGATGCTCGCCGGAACAAGCGTCGAGCCGCCGCAGCTCGACGAGTTCATCGTCGATGACGACGCAAAGTTCCGCGGCGGCGAACTTGACGCCCTTGGATGGAGCGAAGAGAAGCTGATGCTCTAGATGTCTGGGGTTATTGCCTAGCCGCGAAATGCGGCTTCGAGCTTCTCGATGTCGAGCTTCACCATGCCGAGCATGACTTCGGTGACACGCTTGGCGCGCTCGCGATCGGGATCGGAAACCATCTCGATCAGCGCGCGCGGAACGATCTGCCAGGAGAGGCCCCAGCGATCCTTCAGCCAACCGCAGTGCTCCTCCACGCCGCCGTTTATCAGGAAGGCGTGCCATATCCTGTCGATCTCCTCCTGCGTCTCGCATTGCACCGAGATCGAAAAAGCGTGGTTGAACGCTTCGAACGGACCCGCTTCCATAGCCGTGAAATGCTGATCTGCCAGTTCGAGATCAATGATCTTGACGCTGCCCGGAGGGCCGCTTGGCGTTTCAGCCGGAAGGACGGTCATGCGCCCCATGGACGAATTCGGAATCGTCGCCACATAGAATTCAACGGCCTGCTGGACGTCCTTCTCGAACCAGAGACTCGAACTGACCTTGAGCACGGTTTTTCCTCCTTGTGCTGTGTCGACGAAATGTTCGACAGCCCTAGGACGTTTCAAATGTTGCCGCTCCCGACAGCGCTCACGAAATCTTTTCAGAAATTCCCGCGAATGCAGAATTTGACGTTTACGCAAACGTCAATATTTTGTAAGACACTGTCAAAAGCCGGGCTCGATCCGGTTGCCGAATTGGAGGAATTCGAACGATGCCAGTCTACAAGGCCCCGGTGAACGACACACTCTTCGTGCTCAACGATGTGCTGGGTCTGGAGCGCTACAACAACCTCCCGGGCTTTGCCGATGCGACGCCGGATATGCTCGAGGCCATTCTGGGCGAGGCCGCGAAGTTCGCCGAGGAAGTGCTTCTTCCACTCAATGCCTCCGGCGATCGGGAAGGCTGCAAGCGCGCGGATGACGGCTCGGTCACCACGCCGAAGGGCTTCAAGGAAGCCTACAAGGCCTATAGCGACGGCGGCTGGGTGGGTTTGGCGGTCCCCGAAGAATTCGGCGGGCAGGGACTGCCTTACACGCTGCATTGTGCCGTCGGCGAATATACATCTGCCGCCAATATGTCGCTGATGATGTATCCGGGCCTGACCCAGGGTGCGATTGCCGCAATCTTTGTCCACGGCACGCCCGAGCAAAAGCAGACCTACCTACCGAAGATGGTCTCCGGCGAATGGTCCGGCACCATGAACCTGACCGAGCCGCATTGCGGCACCGATCTCGGCCTTTTGCGGACTAAGGCGGTTCCACAGGCGGACGGCAGCTACAAGATTACCGGCCAGAAGATCTTCATCTCCGCCGGCGAGCACGACATGACGGATAATATCGTCCATCTGGTACTGGCGCGGATCGAGGGCGCGCCGGAGGGCACCAAGGGGATCTCGCTCTTCATCGTGCCGAAGGTTCTCGTCAATGAAGACGGCACGCCGGGCGCGCGCAACGCAGTCTCCTGCGGCGCGATCGAGCACAAGATGGGCATCCACGGCAACGCCACCTGCGTCATGAACTATGATGAAGCGACAGGCTTCCTGATCGGGTCGGAGAACCGCGGATTGAACGCCATGTTCGTGATGATGAACGAGGCGCGCCTCGGCGTCGGGCTTCAGGGTCTGGCGGTTGCTGAGATTGCCTATCAGAATGCCGTCGATTATGCCCGCGAGCGTATCCAGGGCCGTTCGCTTTCCGGCCCAAAGGCGCCCGATAAGAAGGCTGATCCGATCATCGTTCATCCGGATATCCGGCGTACGCTGATGACGATCCGCGCCTTCAACGAGGCGGGCCGCGCCTTCCTGCTCTGGACGGCGCTGAAATCCGACATCGCCCACCGCTCCGCCGACGAGCAGGAGCGCCAGACGGCGGACGATATTCTCGGTCTCGTCACCCCGATCCTCAAGGGCGTGATGACCGACAAGGGCTTCGAGCACGCGGTCATGGCCCAGCAGGTCTTCGGCGGCCACGGCTATATCGAAGAACACGGCATGAGCCAGTACGTGCGCGACGCCCGGATCGCCATGATCTACGAAGGCGCAAACGGCATCCAGGCGCTCGACCTCGTCGGCCGAAAGCTGGGCCTGAACGGCGGCCGTGCCGTGATGGCGCTCTTCAAGGAGATCGCCGATTTCTGCGAGGAACACCGCAGCGACGAGAAGATGACCTTCTTCACCAAGAACCTGAAGAAGGGCTTGAACGATGTGCAGGCGGCGACCATGTGGTTCATGCAGCACGCGATGGCGAAACCTGACAACGCCGGTGCCGGATCGACCGATTACATGCATCTCTTCGGCCTCGTCATTCTGGGTTACATGTGGGCGAGAATGGCGAAAGCTGCTGAGGATGGCCTTGCTTCGGGCGATACGCCGCGCGAAAGCTACCTGCGCAATAAACTCGTGACCGCCCGCTTCTTCATGGAGCGCGTCATGCCGGAAACGGCACTGCGCAAAGCCCGCATCGAAACCGGCGCAGAGACGATGATGACCTTGGCCGCCGAGGCCTTTTGACTGAAATCCCTTCTCCCCAGCGGGGAGAAGATGTCCGAAGGACAGATAAGGGGTGGGCGCGGCAAGCGCGAACGGCCGGGAGGCCGAAGCTTTGGCGCCCCCTCATCCGACCCCTTCGGGGCCACCTTCTCCCCGAGGGGAGAAGGGAACTATATTGACCGGCCGCCATGGCCGCCAGGGAGACGAAACAATGACCGAGGTTTTCATTTACGACCACGTGCGTACGCCACGCGGCCGCGGCAAGAAGGACGGCTCGCTGCATGAGGTTCCCTCCGTCCGCCTCGCCGCCAAGACGCTGGAAGCGATCCGCGACCGCAACGGGCTTGATACGACGACCGTCGATGACATCATCATGGGCTGCGTCGATCCTGTCATGGATGCCGGCGCCGTCATCCCCAAGGCCGCCGCCTTCGAGGCCGGCTATTCCACCCGCGCGCCGGGCATGCAGATCTCCCGCTTCTGCGCCTCCGGCCTAGACGCCGTGAACTTCGGCGCGGCGAAGATCGCCCAGGGCGCCGATGACATCGTGATTGCAGGCGGCGTCGAAAGCATGTCGCGCGTTGGCCTCGGCATGGCGGGCGGCGCATGGTTCATGGACCCCTCGGTCAACTTCCCGGCCTATTTCATGCCGCAGGGCGTCTCGGCTGATTTGATCGCCACAAAATACGGTTTCTCGCGCGATGACGTCGATGCCTATGCCGTCGAGAGCCAGAAGCGCGCGGCAAACGCCTGGGAGAAGGGCTACTTCAAGAACTCCGTCATCCCGGTCAAGGACCAGAACGGGCTCACCATCCTCGCCCACGACGAGCACATGCGCCCAGGCACGGACATGCAGGCGCTGGCGGCGCTCAACCCTTCCTTCCAGCTCCCCGGCGAGATGGGCGGCTTCGAAGCCGTCGCCATCCAGGCTCATCCGGAGGTCGAGCGTATCAACTACGTCCACCACGCCGGCAATTCGTCGGGCATCGTCGATGGTGCCGCTGCCGTGCTGCTCGGTTCCAAGGCCGGCGGCGAGAACATGGGCCTGAAGCCCCGCGGGCGCATCAGGGCCTTCGCCAATATCGGCTCCGACCCCGCGCTGATGCTGACCGGCCCGGTCGACGTCACCGAAAAGCTCCTGAAGCGCACAGGCATGTCGCTTGCCGATATCGACCTCTTCGAGCTCAACGAAGCCTTCGCCGCCGTCGTGCTGCGCTACATGCAGGCCTTCGAGATCCCGCACGACCAGATCAACGTCAATGGCGGCGCCATCGCCATGGGCCACCCGCTCGGTGCGACCGGCGCGATGATCCTCGGCACGGTTCTGGACGAGTTGGAGCGCCGCGACCTGAATACGGCGCTCGTCACGCTCTGCATCGGCGCCGGCATGGGCACGGCAACGGTGATCGAGAGGGTTTGAGGGGTCCAACCCTCCCCCTTGTGGGGCTGTCTCTTATACACATCTGACGCTGCCGACGACTAGTC
>NZ_JBNDHS010000022.1:0-73282 GCF_056755095.1 Rhizobium sp. SVR5-9E
CCAGAGAAGGTCTATCGCGCGTTCATCGAGGCGGACGCGCTTGCCAAGTGGCTTCCCCCCAACGGCTTTGCCTGCACTGTGCACCACCTCGAAGCAACGGTCGGCGGCAAGTTCAGAATGTCTTTTCGGAACTTTACGACAGGCAAAGGCCATGCGTTTGGCGGCGAATACACTGAGCTCGTTCCGGGCGAACGCGTCCGCTACACGGACAAATTCGACGATCCCAATCTCCCCGGTGAAATGGAGGTAACCGTTACGTTGACGAAAGTCTCGGTCGGGACCGAGGTGGATATCACGCAGGCAGGTGTGCCAGACCTCATTCCGGCTGAGGCCTGCTATCTCGGTTGGCAGGAGTCGCTGCGAAACCTGGCAAGGCTCGTCGAGCCGGAGATCAACCAGTAGAGCAGCAGGATCGAGCAAAACGCTGTCGAGATCGGATCGCGTTGACGTTTCCCGCGATCCGGCTCCTCACGGCATCGGCCGCTTCACCGCCGCGTCACTGTCATAGTCCGCCGCAATCCGGATTTCCCTGAGCGGCCGCACCATGTCGATCGAGCGCTGGTAGTCGGGGTGCGCCTTGTAGGCGGCAAGCGCCGCTTCATCGTCGAATTCCCCGTAAACCACCAGATCGACGTCGGTTCCCAGCTGGTCGGTCTTCACATTGGTGCCGATTTCCAGAAGCCGCGCATGCGGTATCGCCGTCAGCACCGAGAGACCGGCCCGCACCTTCTCCAGATTTTCCGCCTTGGCTGTGAAGAAAACGATATGGCGGATCACCGGGTACTCTCCATCTCATTGTCAACCGAGCCGCGCGATAGCACGCGCGAGCCACCCCTTCAACCGCTGCCAGGCTCCTGGCGCCGCCTCGGGGCGCAATGCCGCGTAGAACGTCTTGCCGTATTCGGCGAGCTTTTCCGCCCGGTCCGTGCCGTTGACGATGCGCCGGGCATTCACCCAGTCCTCCTTGTCGGCGTTCAGGTGATCGACGAGCTTGTGTCCGGTGAAACTCCCGGCCACCATGCCTTCGATCAGGATCTTCACGGCCGTTGCCATCTCCATCGCCCGATCCGGCTCGGCCACGAGATCGATGCCGGTCATCGGGCTCATCGCCTCGTAGTTCCGCTTGTGGGTAAGCTGCACCAGCCCGCGACCCAGCCAGCTTTTGCCATCCTCGTCCGGGCGCCAATAGACCGTCTTCACCCAGGGAAGCTTGCCCGCCGCATAGGCGCGATCCAAAATCTCGATCGCCTTGGCGTCGCTGTCGGCCAGCGTCTCGCGCACCGGCTGCATCGTATAGGCCGTCTCGTGAAAAGCCGTCGCCAGGATATAGGCCAGCCAGCGCAAGTCGCCGTCCGGCATGTGCGTCTCGAAGTAGTCGAGGATCGCGGTCATGCCCTCGACCTGCCCTTCGGAAAGCGTGCCCTTGAACAGACTGTCGCGGACGGAATCGAAGAAGAATTTCCGGTCTATGTGGATAGTCATGAATCTGTCCTGCTCTTAATCGATTAAAATTATTTTAATCGTTTAAAGCATTTAAGCCCCTGATTTACAGCGCATTTACCCTATGTCATTCCTTGATCGTCGAAGCTCGTTGAAGGACAGGAGACCGAATGCAAACGCCCGCCAACAGCCAGCCTACCACGATTCCGCAGCACCTCGTCGACCAGATGGAAAACGAGTGGCGCCAGATCCGCACGCCGCGCGAAACACCGCGCCCGGCACCGCAGCCATCCAATCAGCGATAACTCCCTAAATAAAAAAGGCGAGACGGCGAACACGTCAAATGCCTCGCACCCGCGGTTCGCCGCCGCCATCCAGCATCAGCGCCGTCAGCGCCCAGACAAGCGCGTCCAGCCTGTCCGGCGAGCGGCCATTCGAGAGCCCATCATGGCCGAAATCACACATCTGGTCTTCGAGCGCGGTGAACCGCGCGGCATGCGCCACGCGGCCCTGCTCGTAAAGTGCCGCCACCGGCTCCGCCCGTAAAAATTTGCCGCGCGTCGCCCTGACTGCCAAAACCGGCAGCGTCGCATCGATGCTCCGCAGCATCGCGGATACCATGTCCCCGCCCTGGTTCACTTCGGCGACGATACGGTCGGCGCCGAAGCGATGATAGGCTTTCGCCACCGCACCCGCCCAGCCGGCCGGGCTTGCGCCCTCCACCGAACAATCGGCAAGCACCACCGCCCGTCCGGAAGCCTCCAGTCCCGCAACGACGATGCCGCAACAGGACCCGGCCCCTGCCGAGGCCGGCGGGTCGACCGCAACGACGATGCGCCGCAACGTTCCCGTAAACCGGATCGTCAGCGCCTCGATCGCGTCGCGCTTCCAGAGCCCGTCCTCGCGATCCTCGATCAGTTCGCCATCCAGCTCCTGCCGTCCCAGCCGCGTGCCGCCGTATCGCCGCGATAGCGCATCGATGAAGCCCGGCGCCAGGTTGCGTGCATTCGCTATGGTGCTGATGCGCTTGAGCCGCGTCCCGGGATCCGCAATCAGCGCCTTCAAAAGCGGCACCGGCCGCGGCGTCGTCGTCACCAGCTGCCGCGGCGCCTCTCCCAGCCTTAGGCCGAATTGCAGCATGTCGAAGGTCTCCTGCCCATGCTTCCACTTCGCCAGCTCGTCGCACCAGGCCATGTGAAATTGCGGTCCGCGCAGGCTTTCCGGATCTTCGGAGGAAAAGACCTGCGCCACCGCGCCGTTCGGCCAGACCAGTCTACGCCTGGAAATCTCGAATTCCGGCTGGTTCTTCCGGGCGATCCGGCAGATGCCGGAAATGCCGTCGATCATCACCTCACGCGCGTCGCCCAGCGTCTCGGCAATCAGCGCGATCCGCAGATCCGAACGGCGTCCAGCACTAGCAACCGCATGCACCCATTCCGCGCCTGCCCGCGTCTTGCCGGAGCCACGCCCGCCAAGCAGCAGCCAAGTCCGCCAGTCGCCCTCCGGCGGCATCTGTTCCAACCGCCCCTGAAAGCTCCATTCCTTCGGCGCCTGCGGAAAATCCGAAAGCAGCCGGGTGCTGAGATGCTCGAACTTTTGCAGCGCAGAGAACGTCGCATCAAGCGCCATCGGCCAAACCCTCGCGCCATCCTCTAGCGGCGGCGGATCAACCTCGCCCAAACCCGCTTCGCTGATCACCGCATCGCCCATTCCCGCATTGCCCGCGACATCAACGCTGACCTTGCGGAGAGCCGCTTCACGCTCCGCCGTGATACGGCCCATCCCTTGCTCCAGCGCGTTCGTCACCGCCTGCGCCCGGGCCATCGCCCGCAGAAGCTCCACTTCCCCGCCCCGGCGAACCTGCCGCTTCGAACCCGTCGCCGCTGTTTGCCGAAATGCCGTCATATCCTGCAGTCTCCAGCGCGCGCAGTCTCTCCTCGACGATCAGCGCGGCCTTCTCCTCGGCGCGCTCCTCGATGATCTGCAGCAGCTGCGCCTTCGCCTGGGCATAACCTTGTGCCTCTTCGCGGCTCTCCGCCTCGAGTTCCCGGTCACGTGCCAGCTGCCGCTGCAGCTGGTCGATCTTTTCCAGCGTGCGGACGATCAGCCCCATGGCGTCGACCGCCGCCTTCAGGTCGGCCCGCGCAAGCTTCCCCGCCGCCTCGTCGCCACCCTGGGCAGCCGCCGTCTCCGCCGCCTTTCGAAGTTCGACGAAAGCGGAAAACTGCTCCCGCATCTCCGCCGTCATCTGGTTCAGCATCACCCGCAGCTCCTCGCCGGCAGAAGCCTCGCCGGACTTGGTCTCAAGAAAATATTCCTGTACCGCAGCCCGCGTCTCCTGCTCGCTCCAGTCGGCAATCACCTCGCCGCCATAGACACGCCTCTCCGGCCAGAAGCCGCAAAGCTCCGGCGCAAACCCTTCGACGCTCATCATGAAATCCCCATCGCGTAGCGCTAAGCTATGCAGCAGAAACAAAAAACCGGGTCAACGCCCGGCCCGATCTCGAAACCACGGCCGCACCACTCTGCAGCCGCAACTTTCCGACTATGCCTGAACCCTATCAGACGGCCGTCACGCTGTCAAGGATTATTTTCCTATTTCTGCGAGATGCAACCCAAAGTGATCCGATATAAGGAATAGCAACTGTTTTTATGCCGTTGTTAACGAAATGCAATCGATAGTCGCATCGTCTCATCCCTATATAACGCTTTGGGCATGATGCCACGAGGCCCTGTTTTCAATAGGCCGGCGCCGATGTTGGTTTCCGGTCGATGAGAGGAAAGCTTCATGACATCCATTTCATCTCTTCATGCCTCGTCGGCCATGGTCATTCTCAACGCCGCCCGGGCACAGACATCACAGCCTCCTGCCTCTGCCACCGGCGTCATTCTGGATTCCATCATCGGGGCGGATCCGTCCGCGAAGAAAGCCCAGGACTCCCTGCTCGGCATCCTGACCGGCGTTCTCGTCAACGGAAGCAAGGACGACGACAATATCTGGGCGAATACCGGCACCGCCATCAAGACCGGCAAGGGCAATGACCATGTCGATGCGAACAGCGGAAACATCATCAAGACCGGCGCTGGCGACGACAGCGTTCACGTTAATGCCGGCAACACCGTCTTCACCGGCAAGGGAAACGATTACGTCCAGGCGAACGCCTCGAACGTGATCCACACCGGCGGTGGCGATGACCTGCTATTGGTCAACGCCAGCAACACGATCGTCACCGGGAGCGGCGACGACAAGCTCTTCGCGAATGCCTCGAACACGATCCACACCGGCGGCGGCGACGACCAGCTGACGGTCAACGCCGCCAACACGATCACCACCGGGGCCGGCAATGATAAAATCTTTGGGAATGCCGAGAACACCATCGACGCCGGCGATGGTGACGATATCGTCTCGGTCAATGCCGGCAACATGGTCGCGGGCGGCGCCGGCAACGACAGGATCAACGGCGGCGGGAACAATGTGATCGACGGCGGCGATGGCGACGACCGCATTTTCACCGGCTCCGGTCAGGCCCTCGGCGGCGCGGGCAACGATATCGTCACCGTGTTTGGTAGCGGCGGCGTGATTGCGGGCGGCACGGGCGACGACCAATTGACGATCGGCTCCGGGGGCCTCATCCGCTACGATGCCGGTGACGGCAAGGATATCGTCCATGGCGGCAGCAATTCCACGCTGGCTTTCGGCGAGGGAATATCGGCCGACGACCTGCGGATCGAAGTCTCTGGAAACACCACAACGATCTCCTTTGCCGGCAGCGATACGGACAGCATCACGCTGGACACCTCGGCGGCCAGCACGCTGACGCTCGCCTTTGCCGATGGCAACATGCAGAGCCTTGGCGGTCAGGCCGCCAATGTCACCAACGCCTACCAGCAAAGCTGATCGCGCTACCCTGCGGAAATGACTGACGGAGGGCGATGCACATCGCCCTCCGCTCCTCGAAGCATTCAGTTGCCTTATTCTTGGGGTCGAGAGCTTGGGCGCTGGGTGTCCCCGGAGGACTACCCAGCGGATCCACGCGATTTAGTGAGTTGGGTGTATTCGGATATGGCGAAGTACGCCGACAACTGCGCGGACGCCATTGATTTACCCCAAAGGTAGTCCTCTTCCCCTTCTAGCCAGTCGTAGAACTGAATGATGGACCCAGCGTAATTTTCCAGCGCTCGTATTGCTCTGGAAAGGGCGTAAATCTCGTCGGAAGATATAGGGGCGTAGTCGCCAAGAAGGATCTCAAGTTTATTGAACGGCACCTTCTTGAAGCGAGTTTTGTATGTGTGTCGTTCGAATGATTCAGATCCATAGTAGTAGATCGGGTCATGCACATATCTGTTGCGGTTTACTCTGATGTCTCCGTCGATCATGTCCACGAGTACGGGGATATGATCGCAGTGATCGTGCCAGTGATTTGCGACAGCATGGCCTTTACAGACTTGAATTGCTCTCCTGAAATCCAGCTCGTTGCGAATAAGTTGATAGGCGGTGTCTTCGGTGCCCATGATAAAGAAGAGGATAGAGAAGCAGGCCTCCTCTAAATGCGCCCACGCGGTACACATATCCCCTAAGGCGTGCTTAATCCTGTCAATCTCGAACTCATCGTAGGCCATGTCAGAAACCGAAAAGAAAATTGACGAAAAGAAAGGCGACGACATTTTGAAGTGAATGCTCAAGTCGCCGCCCGATCACAAAACCCCTCCCAAGCCGAAGCCTGGGAAGGGTAAGCCTCACAAAGGCTCCGATGACTAAGCAGCCTTGGAGCGTTCGTTTGCTTCGAACGATGCCTTAAAGGCATTGCCGTCAACAAGGAGGCGTGTCCATGCCGCATCTGCCATCTCGGTCACAATCAGAAGATCATTCTGACTCAGGATACGCCGTATGTAGTCCCTCAGTTGCGGGGAGTTGGTCGGTCCCGCAAGAAACCATACGGTTTCCAGAATGCGGCCACGCAAGAACGCTGGCCCCAGCGCCAGCAAATGATCGTCCATTTGCTTGTGAGACGGAGCAGGTCCGTTCAGATCGTAGGTGATAAGAAAGTTTGCCAATACTGGCTCCTGTGATTTGCGCACACGGAGCACTTGACGGGCTCGCCTAGAAAAGTAGGTTGGCGATCGAGATACATGACTAAGTCGCTCCGTGACTTGGTTTCAATAGCGGTGACAGCTTTTTTGGGAGAATCAGGTGTCACCGCTATTCATGTAATCGCAACTTTGACGCGGAATCAAAGTTAGGGAGCGCGCTTTCCACAAGCGCTATTTGTTCTTTTTTCGTTTCCACAGGAATTTGCGCGCCTTTTGCTTAGGCGTGAGCGCTTTCGTCAGACCGCCGATAGGTAAGGCGCTTGTCACGAGCCTGACGAAGCAAGTCTTCGGCGCGTTCTGCATCTGAGATTTTCAGGGCAGCGCGGCGGTTATACCTGAAATCGAACTCGGCAAGGTAGCGGTGAAGATGGGCTTCGCCGCAGTGCTGATAGACGCCGATCATGCCACGCTTGAAGACACAGAAGACGCCTTCAATGGTGTTTGAGTGGATCGCAAAGCCTTCGCGTCGCGCGGCTGGAACCATGCCCTTTCGCCGTTCCACCAGGATCCCCTACGCTAGGGCTGTCACCGCTATTTTCTCCCCCATCAGCTGTCCGCCATGTAAATCCTAATGCAAGCAAGAGGATGACTCGAAGCAAAAATACTCGCTTCGCTTTCGGAGTGGTCCGAATTGCTAACTCCTTTGCTGTAGTTGCCGCCCGCATTCCTCGCTGATACTTTCGCGCCTCTCAAAACGGGGAGATCATTTTCATGCATCCGATGCGGAAATTCGCAATTCTTGTCAGCCTTCTCTGTCCCATTCTCCTTCCGGCGCCGGCTTCGGCCGCAGAGAGTACCGTGGAGCGCGGCAAGTACCTCGCCACGATCGGCGGTTGCAATGATTGTCATACACCCGGCTATTTCTTCGGCAAGCCCGATACCGCCCGCACGCTCGGCGGCTCGGATGTCGGCTTCCAGACGCCAGGCGGCACCTTCGTCGGGCCGAACCTCACGCCGGACAAGGAGACCGGGCTCGGCAAGTGGACGAGCGAGGAAATCGTGACCGCGATCCGCACCGGCGTAAAGCCCGACGGGCGGATGCTCGCCGATGTCATGCCGTGGCGCGGCCTTTCTCATCTCACCGACAGCGATGCACAGGCGATCGCCGCCTATCTGAAGAGCCTGCCGCCGGTCAAGAACAAGGTGCCAGGCCCGCTCGGTCCTAACGAAAAGCCGCAATTCCCGGTCCTGACGATCGTCATGCCGCAGTAACTGCTTTGCTCCGGGGCGGCCCACGACCGTCCCCGGAGGCGTGCCGTGATCTAAGACGAGCCGGTCGCCTTCGCGCTCGGATTGCCGCACCATTGAGGCAAATGGACGCGTGAGCTCCTGAGACCGCCTCACCGATAGCCCGCGGCATCCGCCTCCTTACGGGCCTCCATCACCTCGTCCATATAGCGCCAGCAATCCGGCCGCGAACCGTCCACGTCGTCGAAGCCATAGACCTTCGCCAGCCCGCCGCTCGACAGCGACTGCCCGTTGAACCGGGCGCGATCCGGATCGGCGGCAAGGGCTGCGACGGCGCGGCCGGTGAAGCGCGGGGTTTCGGAGATGATGAAATGCGGCTGCACCTTGGTCGCGTCGCGCCAGTTCTCCTCGCGCACCTGATAGGCATCCAGCATCATTTCCGAGCGCATCCAGCCGGGCGTCAGCGAAACCGCCGTCGCGCCATGCGGCGCGAGGTCCTTGGCACGCGCCCAGGCCATGCGCGTCACGCCGGTCTTCACCAGGTCGTAGTAGGGGTTCAGCCGGTAATGCGTGGCGTTGTATTCGCTCGTCCCGTCGGTCAGCTCCACCAGCAACCCGCCCGGCCCCTCGATCATCAGCGGCAGCGCGAAATGGGCGGTGATCAGATGCGTGTCGATCGCCAGCCGCAGCATGCGCAGCCCCTTGTCCAGCGAGTGCTCCCAGACCGGCTTGTTCCATTCCGTCAGGTGCTCGCCGCCCCAGATGTCGTTGACGAGAATGTCGAGCCGTCCCTCCTCGCGGCGGATCTTAACCACCAGTGCCTCGACCTCGGCCGCCTCAAGGTGATCGACGCGCACCGCAATGCCCCTGCCGCCGGCGGCCGTGAGCATTTCGGCGGTTTCCTCGATGGTCTCGGGTCTCGCATATTCCGATTGCCGGTCTTTCGTCGTGCGCCCGGTCACGTAGACGACAGCACCTGCCGCGCCGAGCTCCACCGCAATCCCGCGTCCGGCGCCGCGGGTGCCGCCCGCAACGAGTGCCACCTTTCCTTTCAGGTCTGCTGTCACTTTCTTCTCCTCCACGCTAGAAAAAATCGGCCGGCCTCACCGGCTTGCTTGAATATAAACGAACGTTCGTTCATAAATATGACGAACGCAAGAGGAAGTTTTCATGCCGCGTCCCCGAACGCTTTCCGACGAGCAGTTGCTTGCCATGGTTCTCGCGCTTGTCCGGGTCGAAGGGCCGGATGCCGCGACCTTCGCGGCCGTTTCGAAGACAAGCGGGCTTTCCGGCTCCACGCTGGTGCAGCGCTTCGCCACCAAGGCCGGCATGCTGCGCGCCGCCCTGCTCTACGCCTGGGACCGGCTGGATGCCGAGACGGCGCGGCTTGCCGAAAGCGTGCCGAAGACCCCGGAGGGCGCGATCGCGCTTCTCACCGGCCTGTCCCGGGACTACGGCGACAACCCCTCGGCCTATGCCGAAGGGCTGCTTCTGCTGCGCGAGGATTTTCGCGATCCCGTGCTGCGCGCCCGGGGTGCTGCCTGGGGTGCAGCGCTGACGGCAGCACTGGCCGAACGCCTTGCCGGACAGAAAGAACCGCAGACGGTCGCCCGGCTGATGCTTTCGCAATGGCAGGGTTGCCTGCTCTGGTGGGGCTTCTCCTCGGAAGGCGCGGTGGCCGGTTATGTGGAAGCGGAACTGCGGCTGATGCTGAAGGCGCTCGGCATCCCCGCCAAATTCGCACCAACCTGACCCCTGTGCCAACGACATCGTTTATTCATCCGTGATATACGGGCGGAGCACCCCTCACTCAGGATGAAATGCATGTCACCGCATATGCTGGCAGATCCGCTGGTCCAGTTCATCGCTCTCGTTCTGCTCAGCGCCGTCGCGCGGTTGATCTTCGGGCGAAATCCGACTTTCCGGCTGATTGCCAGTGTGATCTTCTTCGCGCTGCTGACGATCCTGCTCGTTTCACACGGTATCGCGCCCTATACGGCCGACACGGGTAATGCCGACGATCTCTTCCGACGGATTTTCGTCGGGATTGCCAAGGCCGTCTGGTGGATCGGCGGGGCGATGGTGCTGACGAGTTCTGTGCGGCTCTTCCTCATCTTCGAGCGAAAGCCGCACGAGGGGCGGCTGCTTCAGGATCTCGTCGTCGGCATCATCTATCTCGGCGCAGGCCTTTCGATAGTCGCCTATGTGTTCAGAGTGCCGATCGGCACGCTCATCGCCACATCGGGCGTCTTCGCCATCGTGCTCGGTCTTGCGCTGCAGAGCACGCTGAACGACGTCTTTTCCGGCATCGCGCTCAATCTCGGGCGGCACTACAGCGTGGGGGACTGGATCGTTCTCGATGATGGCGTGCAGGGCCGCGTGGTCGAGACGAACTGGCGCTCCACCCATCTGCTGAACGGCACGAACGACCTCGTCATTGTTCCCAACAGCGCGCTCGCCAAGGCCCGGCTCACGAACCTCACCAGCCCTGAGGAGGCGCACGGCGTATCCCTGAAGATCCGCGTGCTCCCATCGAGCCCGCCGGCGGCGATCGAGGAGACGATGCGCACGGTGCTTCTGAGCAGCAATGCCATCCTGAAAACCCCTGCCCCGACCGTCAGTGTCGTGGGGCTGGACAGCAATGCGATCGAATTCGAATTGTCCTTCCGCGTCAGCGGTCTCGGCGAGGCAAATGCGGCCAGGAACGAAGTCTACGATCTCGTCTATCGTCACGCCAAGGCGGCCGGCCTGCAGCTTGCGCCGTCTGCCGGGTCGCCGGTTTCCCCAGGTCCCGATTCGCCGGAGGCGGCCGGGAAGCATCCGGACTCGGCCCGGCGGCTGCTCAACGCCATACTGCTCTTTGCCTCGCTGACGGAAGACGAGAAGGAGACGCTCGCCGCAGACATGAAGCGCCTGACCTTCCGGAAGGACACGCTCATCGCCACGCAGGACACCTCGCTGACCTCGCTGATGATCGTCAGGCGCGGCGTTGCCGTGGTGGAGCGGAAGGAAGCCGGCGATACCGTCGAGCTGACGCGGCTTGCGCCGGGCGACCTGTTCGGCGAACGCGGCGTGCTGATGGGCGCGCTGGAGCCCGGCAATATCCGCGCGCTGACAGCCGTTGTGGTCTACGAGATTTCCAAGGAGCATCTCGCCTGCATCATGCAGGCACGACCGGCGCTTGCCGAAGAGCTGGGCCTGCTGCTTTCGCGTCGCATGGAATCCGAAAAGCATCTTTTCAGCGCCGGCATGCCGGGGGAAGGCAGCCATCCGACCACGCTGGCAACGCGCATCAAGCATCTGTTCCAGATCCCTTACGGCACCCGGTCCTGATGGTAGAGCCTTATCTTGCCCCTTCCAACTCGGGGTAACGATAGTAGCGCAAACGCTTGTCATGGCAGCGATAATCGTTGACGGTCGACCCGAGGATCGTGCCGTTGCGCATCGATACACCGATGTAGTCGCCGCCCCGAAAGTCGCTGTTCTTTGTGGCGCGCACGCAAAAGGCATAAGTCTTCGATTTTGCATCCAGCAGAACGACGCTGGAAATATGGGCGATGCCGACATCTTCCGGTCCAACGCCGGCATTGCGCGCCACCTTCAAGAAATGCTGGCGAACTGCAGTCGACGGCGGCTGTTGTGACGATGCCACGGCTTCCGGCGCAGGTGGCTGGCAGCCCGTCAGACCGAGAACGGCGGCGGTTGCAAGCAGTCTGATTTTCATGTCAGATTCTCCCCGGATGCGAGCATCGGCCGACAATAAAACCGCTACTAGAAATTGTCTATACTATTTACTCGGCCCTTTCCTCCGCATCGTCGCCCACCGTCAGCGGCCAGTCGACGACGTAATCCTCCAGGTCGTCAGGGTCGATCTCGGTCTCGCTGATCGTTCGCCCGCGGGCGGAAATCCCCGCCTGATGCACGGTTTCCGGATCGCCGGAGACGAGCGGATGCCACCAGTAGAGGTCGCGTCCCTCGTTCACCAGCCGGTAGCCGCAGGTCGGCGGCAGCCAGGCGATCTCCGGCACGTTCTCCCTTGTCAGCTGCACGCAGTCCGGCACGAAATCCCAGCGCTTCTCGTAGTTCGAACAACGGCAGCTCTCGCCATCGAGAAGCTTGCAGGCGACGGAGGTGAAATAAACATCTCCGGTCTCCCACTCCTCCAGCTTGTTCAGGCAACAGAGTCCGCAGCCGTCGCACAGGCTCTCCCATTCCTCGCGGCTCATTTGGTCCAGCGTCTTGCGCCTCCAGAAGGGTACTTCGTCCATCATCTGTTTTTCTGCAACAGCGCTCCGCAAATCAGCGTGAGACGCCTTCAACTCTCTTGTTATCGACCGCCAGATCAACCAATTATTCAGCATGCTCCTTTAGTGAAGAGCGCAGTGCCGAAGATTGGCTGTGCTCTGACGCCTGGCTCGCCAGCCGTCAAGGGCGATCAGGCGGGAATCTAGAACGTGCAGGATCCGGACAATCCAGAAAAACGCCCGCGCAAGAGTCGGCACATCCTGCTGAAGATCGACTCGTGGATCGATTCCACGCTTTGGAATGCCGGTTTCCGCTCCGCTGAAATCTGGGAAGACATCACCATCTTCTTCCGCCGTTTCCGCGTGCGCGGGTGGAAGCGCATCGTCTTCGAACTCGGCGGCGAAGCTTTGACGCTCGGCACGGCCGGTTTCGTGCTGATGCTTGCTCTCGCCCAACCCGCATTCGAAGCTACCAAGGAAGATTGGCGCAATCGCGGCGATTTCGCCGTCACCTTCACTGACCGCTACGGCAACGTCATCGGCCATCGCGGGGTCATCCATCAGAACTCGGTGCCGATCGACGAGGTGCCGGATTCGCTCATCAAGGCCGTGCTTGCCACCGAGGACCGGCGCTTCTTCGACCATTTCGGCATCGACGTCATCGGCCTCTTCCGCGCGTTCGTCACCAATGCGCAGGCGGGCGAAGTCGTGCAGGGCGGCTCGACGCTGACGCAGCAGCTTGCCAAGAATCTGTTCCTGTCCAACGAACGCTCGATCGACCGCAAGATCACCGAAGCCTTCCTGGCGCTCTGGCTCGAGGCCAATCTCTCGAAGAAGGAAATCCTCTCCACCTATCTCGACCGCGCCTATATGGGTGGCGGCACCTTCGGTGCGGCTGCGGCAGCGCAGTTCTATTTCGGCAAGAACATCACAGACGTCAATCTCGCCGAATCGGCCATGCTCGCCGGCCTCTTCAAGGCGCCGGCGAAATATGCGCCGCACGTCAACCTGCCGGCGGCCCGCGCCCGCGCCAACGAGGTGCTGACCAATCTCGTCCAGAGCGGAATGATGACCGAGGGCCAGGTGATTGCCGCCCGCCGCACCCCGGCGACCGTCGTCGATCGCAACGAGCAGGAAGCGCCCGACTTCTTCCTCGACTGGGCCTTTGACGAGGTCCAGCGGCTCGCCTCGCGCTTCCATCAGCATTCGCTGATCGTGCGGACCACGATCGACATGGGCATCCAGAAGGCGGCGGAAGATTCCATCGAGACCTCACTGCGTGAATACGGCGAGTCCTACCATGCCAAGCAGGGTGCGATGGTGATGCTTGAAAACGGCGGCGCGGTGCGGGCCATGGTCGGCGGAAGGGACTACGGCGAGAGCCAGTTCAACCGCGCCACCAAGGCGCTGCGCCAGCCGGGCTCTTCCTTCAAGGTCTACACTTATTCGGTGGCCATGGAGAGCGGCATGACCCCGAAGACGACGATCATCGACGCGCCGATCTACTGGGGCAACTGGAGTCCGCACAATTATGAAAACCGCTATGCGGGCCGCGTGACGCTGGAAACGGCGATCGCCCAGTCGATCAACACCGTTCCCGTCCGCCTCGCCAAGGAAAAGCTCGGCATCCAGCCGATCCGCGCCATGGCCAAGGCGATGGGGGTGGAATCGCCGGTGCGCGACGACGTGACGATCCCGATCGGCACGTCCGAAGTCACGGTTCTCGACCAGGCGACCGCCTATGCCGTCTTCCCGGCGGGCGGTTACCAGTCGCGCCGCCACGGCATTACGCAGATTCTCGATTACGACGGCGACGTGCTCTACGATTTCGATCGCGACGAGCCTCCGGCGAAACGCGTGCTGTCGGAACAGGCCGACACCTACATGAACCAGATGCTGACCCGCATTCCTTATGTCGGCACGGCGCGCAGGGCCGCACTCGACAACGGCATTCTCACCGGCGGCAAGACCGGCACGACGCAGGCCTATCGCGACGCCTGGTTCGTCGGCTTTACCGGCAACTACACCTGTGCCGTCTGGTTCGGTAACGACGATTACACGTCGACGAACAACATGACCGGCGGCTCGCTCCCCGCCATGACCTTCAAGCGCGCCATGGACTACGCCCATCAGGGCATCGTGCTGCGCTCAATCCCCGGCGTTCAAAATCCCGCGCCCTCGCCCAAGGACGCCGCCAAGACCGTCGCCGCCAAGCCGGAAGACGGCATCCCCCAACTCATCCGCCCCCGCATGCTCTCGGTCGAATCGACAAGGATCCTCAAGGACCTCGGCGAAAAGCTCAAGGACGCCCTACCGCTCGATGCGCAGAAGGTGGCGAGCGCGAGGTAGGACCGTTCCTGGCCGCACACCGCCAGCTGATGCGCAGACGCATCGCTACTTCCCTCATTCCTGTGCTCGTCACAGGAATCCAGCCGCCGCGCGTCGGCGCGGCGAGAAGACTCATAAACCGTGCAGGTAGTGCGAGATATCCTGCCAGTCAGGATTCGTCGCCTCGATCAGATTGAGCTTCCACTGCCGCGGCCATTTCTTGATGGTTTTCTCGCGGGTGATCGCCGAGACAAGGAGGTCGTGTTCTTCGAACCAGACAAGCGTTTTCACGCCGTACTTCGATGTGAAGCCGGGTGTCAGTTCATTCTGATGCTCATAAAGCCGCCCGGCAAGATCGCGGGTGACGCCGGTATAGAGCGTGCCATTGCGTTTGGATGCAAGAATGTAGACGTAACCCTTCATGGTTGAATGATGTCCGGGCTTTTCCTTGATTTCAAGCATCATTCACGGCGCAGACGCGCCGTAACCGGATTCCTGTGACAAGCACAGGAATGAGGGAGTGTGAGGTGAGCGCCATGCTCAAACGGACAGATCGAGACTTGTGGCACCCGGCAATCGGCTTCTCGTATCACGCAAGCGCTTCACCGCTCTCGCCCTCATTCCTGTGCTTGTCACGGGAATCCAGCAGCCGCGCGTCGGCGCGGCGGAAGACTCCTTCCGTAACAGCCGGGACGGAACGCCGACACCAACGGGAAAATTGACCGCACCATTCCACCCTGCCGGAATCAATGCTAACCCTTTCGCCTGATTTGTTTTCAAGGGCCTGCAGTGTTTCGATTCCCGCTCTTCATCGCGATCACGCTGGTTGTCGCTTTCGGCGGCGGGATCATGGTTTCGCTTTATGCGCTGGATGCCACGCAAGGCTTCGGCGCGATCAAGCTCGGCGCGTGGGAGGCTTTTCCCGAGCTGCAGACGGCCGATGCCGATCCTTACGCGAAGTCCCACCGCGCGCGCGCCGGCAAGCTGCTTTACGGCACAGCCGAAGGGCTGGCGTTCACGGCGAGCGTGGACGACAACGGTGAGCGGCTGAATGCGGTGTGCACTTATCGCATGAGCGGGCAGACGCCGCCTGCGCGGCTTTGGACGTTGTTCACCTCCGATAATAGCGGCAATCCCGCGGCGGTGCGCGCCGGCCTGCCGGCTGCGTTGAATTCCTGGACGGTGCTGCGCAACGCCGACAGCAGCTTCACGATCGAGATCTCGTCGCATGCCAAACCGGGAAACTGGCTGGCGCTGCCTGCTGCCGGCACCTTCCGTCTCGTCCTGACACTCTTCGACACCCCGACCGCCGGCAGCTCCGGCGTTATCGATCTCGCCATGCCGAAGCTTGAGAAGATCGGGTGCGGCAATGCTTAGGATGATCTTCGCGGTCCTGACTGGCCTTTTCGGCGCTGCGCTGCTGCATCTCGTCATCATCCTCGCCCTGCCTCACTATACCGGCAGGGATGCCGCGACGCGGGTGCTTGCCGAGGGCGATTCGAACACGTTCTATCTCCTCTCGGCACTGGGCGATGAAACGGGGCTTGCAAACAATGATCCGTTCGTGCGCACCGCCGTCTGTTCCTTCGATCTGGAGGACGGTCCTGTTCGCTTCACCGGTCAAGGGAATGTGCCATTCTGGTCGATCGCCGTCTATGACAGCGCCTCGAACGAGGTCTTCAGCATGAACGACCGGACATCGGTTGGGGGAATGCTGGATGTTCTCGTCGCAACCCCGATTCAGCTGACGGGGCTTCGGAAATCGCTTCCGGCAGAACTTCAGCCAACCATCCTTGTCGAGATGACGCAGCCGCGGGGCTACGCGGTGCTGCGAACCCTTGCACCGCAGGCAAGTTTCGATGAGGCAGCCAGAAGCTTCCTACAGGACGCCGGCTGCAGTCTCTACGCACCTGCCAACTAGACTCTACTCGTTTTCCACAACCGGTGCGCGCTGCGGTTTACGCTTCGGCATCTCTACGAGCCGCTCATACCGCACGCCGGTGAAGAGCAGAATCTGAGCCTTGACGGGCTCTCTGTCTTTCGGGCGGGGGGCTTGCGGCCTCCGGTCCGCCAATGCGACTACTATGGCCATTCTCGTCTCCATGTATTGCCCGAGACGGATGAATGTGAGCGGATTTCACCCTGCCCGCCTGCGCGAGCCAGCGCGTCCTGAGGTCCCGAACTTTTCGGGCCCAGGGCATTCGCGCCTTTCTCACGGCTCCTGTTCGAAATACCGTGAAGCGGAATCTTGACGACCGAAGCACTCAATCGCGCCATTCCCATCCGAATTGAGACACATGATAGTTAACAGTTTACTAATATGCGACTTCATGGCGTCTGGGCGACAGACCGATAACTAAACGTCGCTGCCGGCCGATTGGTTTCAAACCGTACAAACAAAAAAGCAGATTATGTTTCCACATAGGTTTCAGGGAGTTAGAAATTCGAGGCGGCCCAATGACATGAAAGTGTCCTTGCAGCCTGTTCGCGTCACGAAAATATCGATTGCGGTGCGTCGATATGGGCGTATGGTCGTCTCATCGGTCGTACATATGAAGGCAACGACCGCTTGGGAGACCATATATGCTCTTGCCGTAATAACGGAGGGCAAGAAATGTCTTTGCTGGTGAATTCATCATTCTCATCAGAAGACCTCGATGTTCTGAGAAGCGCATTGGATGCATGGTGCACGGAACGACGCGTGGACATTAAAAGCACCGAGGCACAGTCTGCCGCCTCTGCCGCGCTCGATCTTTACCAGGCCGGCTATACCGATAACGAGAAGCTGCTGACGGCTCTGCGGGCCCACAAGGGTCTTTGAGACTTCATCTTCAGTCATGTCCGGACGCGCCTTGCGGCTGCAGGGTGCGTTTTTTATGGCTCTGCGAACCGGCCAACGCGCACGCTTAACGTGCGTCATTCCTGGGCATTTGATTAAAATCTTAAGCGAGCGTTAACCCTGCCGGTCTAGACTTTGTTCATCTTCGCGTGGGCTGATTGTGCGTGCCGCCAGCGCATGTGGTCCGAGTTCGGCGTTTCCAGGGTGTTCGTGTGCGTGACCGGTTTCGAGACCTAGAAGGCCCCTTGGGCATCCGGAAAAAGGATGTGGTATTGATGGCGACCATCAGCAGCTTCGAGGGGTTGGTGCATCCCACGCGATCCGAGCTGCGTCAGTTCGCCGAACTGTTCGTGCCGCTCTTCCAGGCTTCTTCCGACGAAACACGCCGCCAGGCGGTTGCCGCGCTTTCCCAGTGCAAGACCATACCTCCGGCAGTCGCCCTCTTCATCGGAAGTCAACCGATCGCAATCGCCGCGCCGTTTTTGACGGCGTCGCAGGCGATCGACGACGATACGCTGATCATCATTGCGCGGTCGCAGGGTGTGGCACACGCCAGAGCGATCGTCAGTCGCGAGAGCCTGTCGCCGAAGGTCATCGATGCGCTCGTGGCGCTGCGCCAGGCAGAGCCGCGTCAGGTCCGGCCCGGCGCGATTGTCGAAGAGCCGGCAGAGGTACTCTCACCACCGCCGGTCACTGCCTCCATAGAAGACGCCGAATTCGCCGAGCGCCTTGCCAGCGAAGAAGCAATGCGGAGGCGAATCAAGGGGCTGGCGAGACATCTCGGACACAGAGACGGCGACCGTCTCGGCCTGCGCACGCTCACTGATGTTCAGCAAGCTCTGCTTGTCCGCTTTGCCCGGGCGCGCGACGCCAGCCATTTCGCAACGGCGCTTGCCGATGCGCTTGCGGCCAGCCGCTGGCTTGCCGAACGCATCATGCTCGATATTTCCGGCCATCAGCTCGCAATGACGCTGACCAGCCTTGGAATGGGTTTTCTCGACGCGGTGTTCGTGCTGGAGAGACTATACCCCCAGCTTGCCGAACGGCAGCACAATGTCACCCGTGCCTGGGCGGTTCTTGATGCGCTCGATCCCGAGGAATGCCATCAGCGGGTCGAAGCCTGGCGCCGCGCCGACAGCTATACGTACAAACCCGAAGACGAGGTTCCCGCAGCGCCGCGCCTGGCGCGCCGCATGCCGGCCGGAGACGACATCCGCATCGTCAGCCGCCGTAGGATCTAAAGGGGGTTTTTCCGCTCCTCGGCAAGCGGAAGGAGTTCCGCAACCTCGTCGGCTTCGAGTTCGACGATCCAGAGGTCCGGGTCGAACTTGCGTTCACGCTCGAGCAGTTCCCACACGTTTTCGGCCTCAGCCTTCTCAAGCCTGATCTCGAAAAGACGGATGCCGCTGTCTTCCTCGTCGAAGAAGCTTTGCGGCGCAGGGCCGTATAGCGTCTCCAACCCGTTGCGGAAGCGCTGGCGAATGAAGATTGCGCCCGCCGCCTCCGCGCCCTTCTTCTCGACGGCTGCGAAATCGCCCCTGGCGAAGACCCGCCGCAGCAGGGCCGAAACGAAAATGTCGGTGCGCAATCTCATGGCCGCGGTATAGACCGGGCGGGAGCAAGCGGCAACGCAATACCTCTGCCGCCAGCCGCAGCCCGCTCCGCTACCGTCCCTGGACGGAAATCGCGCGGACAATCTTTGATCACCGGAATGCTGCCTATGTCGCCACTCCCCGCGTACATTAGGGAAGCTTCACGTAATATGGTTAATAAGTTGCAAACAGCGTCAGATTTTGCTGGCCGGTGGCAGACAATTAGAACGTGCCTGCAAGGAACTTCATATTCTCTTCAAAGTTTGCAACAATGAATGACCGGTCAGGCGGGCAATTGGGGGTCCCCTGAGCAGAACGGAGGCTATCTGAAACGATTTAGTTGATGGTGCTGTACCAGCTGCGCGCGTTCATGTATCGGTGAACGCAAGGGGAATGAATTATAAGCGGGGAGAAATCGTGAACTCTAACGCAGAATTGAAGAGGCCGCGCGGACGTCCCAAGTGCGTGGACTCCGATCAGCGGAGAAATGACATCATCAGCGGGGGGCGTGATGTTTTCATTGAAGCGGGATACGTCAACACGACGGTTGACGTGATCGCCGCCAAATGCGGCATTTCGAAAAGGACTTTCTACGAGTTCTTCGACGGAAAGGCCGACTTGCTGCGCGAAATACTGAAGTCTCGAAGCGAGTTCATTTTCTTCATCCCTGCGATGGATGAACGGTCTCCGATCGAGGAGATGCTCGAGCGAACCTTTTTTCTCGATAACGGTAGCGGCGCCCAAGCCGCTGATATGAGCGACTACTTCTTGGTTGAGGTCGGCTGGGAGGCCGCCGACTATGTTCCGGAATTGAGAGAGGATTTCACCGTTGCCCGTGAAAAGCTGTCCGACTGGTTCAGGAGGCTCAGGCAGGAAGGCCGCATTACCGTGATCGATGCCGACGCCGCAGCGACGATGCTGATCGGCATCGTCTTCGGAAGCCTGAGCATCGACCGTGCGGGGGTCGAGCTGGAGGCACGCGCAAGAAAGACGAAAAGCTATCTGCGATCCAGCCTGCGAATCTTCGCGCAGGGATTGCAAGTCTGAACGACGACGAAGAGCCCGGCCAGCGCCGGGCTCCCCTTAGCGAAACCGGTCGGAGATCAATCCGATCGGCTGTATTTCCTAGAAGTCGCGCTCTAGGCGAAAGAAGCCCTCAACCCAGTCCTGATCCGGCGCAGCATCGTGCTTGTCGGAGACGTAGGTTGCTGTGAGCCTCGTGGAGAGGTTCTCGACGATCTTGTAATCGAGGGTCACGCCAGCGCGCCACTCGCTACCGCCGTCCCAGTTGCCGTTGGCGTCGGCATCGATGTTGTCGATGTACTGAACAGCCGGGGCGACCGAGAACTTGTCGGTTGCCTTGAGCTCATACTGGCCGACAACCGACCATTCGCCGGCATCGTAGTAGCCGTTGAAGTGGTCGCCGTCAGAATCTACAGCATCAGACAAGCCGCTGGAGTAGATGCCGGCGACCGAGAGGGTGCCCGGGCCAATGTCAACACCCATCTTTGCAAGGACTGCGCCTTCCTGGGCGTCAGAGTCGTAACCGGCCATCACCGCGTAGGTGAAGCCCCCGACCTTACCGCCGATCGAACCGTCGATACCGAGGTTGTTGGCGCCGCCGTTGGTTTGAACCAGCTCTTCGAGAGCGATACCGGCGTAGAAGTTGTCATCGCCGTACTGATAACGAATGGAGTTCTGCTTCGTCGAACCGTTGATCGTCGTCATCAGATCGGTTTCGCCTGAGAAGTCGTCATCCCACCAATTGGCGAACTTACCAACACGGAAGCCGGCGATGTCGAGGTAGGCTTCGTCGATGACAGTGCTGCCGTCCTGGTCACCGCCGACCGAGGACGACCATGTCGCCGTCTTGGCGGAGGTAGGAACGCCGTTCGGGCGGAAGTTGGATTCAAGAATGATCGCGCTCGTGAGCGTGCCGTATTCCGTATCGCTCTTGGCGATGACGTTGAGGTGCGCACGCGTGTGAGCATCCCAGTCGTCCGAACCGTTGTTGTCGTAGGCATCGCCCGCGCCGAAGCCTACTTCAAAACGGAGGTAACCGCCGATATTGAGGCAGGTTTCGCTGCCGGGGATGTAGAAGTAGCCGGCGCCGTAGGCGTCGCAAACGCGAACATACTCAACCGGTTCCGGCTCAGCAGCGACGATAGCATCGGCAGCATGGGCGCCGGATCCTGCTGCCAGAGCAGCAGCGGAGCCGAGAAGGAGGCTCTTGATGGTCATCTGTGTCTCCGTTCCAGAGGCTAACCCAACGGTTTGGCTCTTTACTTGCGCGATGGATGCGGTCCCCTGAAAGTTCAGTCCGCCAGGAGTTCCCGAACACAACGCCCTTAAAAGACAGGAGACCTCGCGGCCCGTCAATTGTTTAGTAAACGTGCCGGTATTGCCGAGTAATTTTCCATTGCGGACGACATGGGCAGGTTCGTCCGCAAAGCCGCAGACATGGCCCTCATGAGAGATTGTGGAATGGAGGATCGATAGGGCGGCCAACGCGACCGTTCCGGGGTGGACTAGCCACAGGGATTACAAGTCTGAACGACAAAAAGAAGAGCCCGGCTGGGATACCGGGCTCTCCTCTCGAAACTGATCGGAGGTCAATCTGATCAGTAGTATTTCTTTGATTAGAAGTCGCGCTGCAGGCGGAAGAAGCCTTCAACCCAGTCCTGATCCGGCGCACCATCGTGGTTGTCGGAGACGTAGGTAGCAGTGAGCTTCGACGAGAGGTTCTCGACGATCTTGTAATCGAGGGTCACGCCAGCGCGCCACTCGTTGCCGTTGTCCCAGTTGCCGTTGGTGTCGGCATCGATGTTGTCGATGTACTGAACAGCCGGGGTGACCGTGAACTTGTCGGTTGCCTTGAGCGCATACTGAGCGAGAATCGACCATTCGCCGACGTCGTAATAGCCGTTGAAGTGGTCGGCATCGTCAGACAAACCGCTGGAGTAGATGCCAGCGACCGAGAGCGTGCCCGGGCCAATGTCAGCACCGATCTTTGCGAGCACCGCGCCTTCCTCGGCGTCCGTGTCGTAACCGGCCATCACCGCGTAGGTGAAGCCACCGACCTTACCGCCGATCGAACCGTCGATACCGAGGTTGTTGGCAAGCGTATCGCCCTTCGCATTCACATTATTCGTCTGAACCAGTTCTTCGAGAGCGATACCGGCGTAGAAGTCGCCGCTGTCGTACTGATAACGGATGGAGTTCTGCTTCGTCGAACCGTTGACGGTCGTCATCACGTCGGTTTCGCCGGAGAAGTCGTCATCCCACCAATTGGCGAACTTACCAACACGGAAACCGGCGAGGTCGATGTAGGCTTCGTCGATGCCCGTGGTGTTCTGAGAACCGCCGAACGTGGAAGACGCACCAGCCGTAAGTGCATCGCTACTGAAACCGTTCGGACGGTAGTTGGATTCAAGAATGATCGCGCTCGTCAGAGTGCCGTATTCGGTATCGCTCTTTGCAATAACGTTGACGTGCGCACGGGTGCGGACATCCCAGTCGTCCGCGCCGTTGTTCTTGAATGCATCGCCCGCGCCGAAGCCAACGTCGAAGCGGAGGTAACCGCCGATGCTGAGGCAGGTTTCGGTGCCGGGGATGTAAAAGTAGCCGGTGCCGTAGGCGTCGCAAACGCGAACATACTCAACCGGTTCCGGCTCAGCAGCGACGATAGCGTCGGCGGCATGAGCGCCCGATACTGCTGCCAGGGCAGCAGCGGAGCCGAGAAGGAGGCTCTTGATAGTCATTTGTGTCTCCGTTTCAGAGGCCAACCTGACGGTTTGGCTCTTTACTTGCGCGATGGGTGCGGCCCCCGGTCCGCGAAGCGTTGCCGAGCAGGCGCTTCGGCAACGAGGCCCATGAAACAGAGGGCCTTCCGACTCGTCAATTATTTAATAAACGTGTTCGTACCAGAAATTATTTCTTTTAAGTTTACGTTGTATTTTTGTCACGTGAAGCGCTGACCCCGAAGCCTCTGCCGAGCCTCCCTACGAAAGAAAAGAGCCCGGCTGGGATACCGGGCTCTCCTCTCGAAACTGATCGGAGGTCAAATCTGATCAGTCGTATTTCTTCGATTAGAAGTTGCGCTGCAGGCGGAAGAAGCCTTCAACCCAATCGTTGTCCGAAGCGTTGTCGTGATCGGCCGATACGTAGGTAGCAGTGAGCTTCGTGGAGAGGTTCTCGACGATCTTGTAGTCGAGGGTCACGCCAGCGCGAATCTCGTTGCCGCTGTCCCAGTCGCCGTCGGTGTCGGCATCGATGTTGTCGATGTACTGAACAGCCGGGGTGACCGTGAACTTGTCGGTTGCCTTGAGCGCATACTGAGCAGCAACAGACCATTCGCCGGCGTCGTAGTAGCCGTTGAAGCCTTCGTCGCCCAGGCCGGTCGAGTAGATGCCGGCGACCGAGAGCGTGCCCGGGCCAACGTCAACACCGATCTTTGCGAGCACTGCGCCTTCTTCGGCGTCCGTGTCGTAAGCGCCGATGACGGCGTAGGTGAAGCCGCCGACCTTACCGCCGACCGAGGCGTCGATACCGAGGTTATTGGCGATTCCGTCATTCGTCTTGCCGGTAGCCAGATTTACGTTGTTCGTCTGCACGAGTTCTTCGAGGGCGATACCGGCGTAGAAGTCGCCAGCGTCGTACTGATAGCGGATGGAGTTCTGCTTCGTCGAACCATTGAGGGTCGACATGATGTCGGTTTCGCCCGAGAAGTCGTCATCCCACCAGTTGGCAAACTTACCAACACGGACGCCGGCGAGGTCGATATAGGCTTCGTCGATAGCCGTGGTGTTCTGAGAACCGCCGAACGTGGAAGATGCTCCAGCCGTCGGCTCGTCGCTGCTAACACCATTCGGGCGGAAGTTGGATTCGAGAATGATCGCGCTCGTCAGAGTGCCGTATTCCGTATCGCTCTTTGCGATAACGTTGATGTGCGCACGCGTGCGAGCATCCCAGTCGTCCGCGCCGTTGTTGTCGAGTGCATCGCCGGCGCCGAAGCCAACGTCGAAGCGGACGTAACCGCCGATGTTGAGGCAGGTTTCCGTGCCGGGGATGTAGAAGTAGCCGGTGCCATAGGCGTCGCAAACGCGAACATACTCAACCGGTTCCGGCTCAGCAGCGACGATAGCGTCGGCGGCATGAGCGCCCGATACTGCTGCCAGGGCAGCAGCGGAGCCGAGAAGGAGGCTCTTGATGGTCATTTGTGTCTCCGTTCCAAAGGCCAACCTGACGGTTTGGCTCTTTACTTGCGCGATGGATGCGGTCCCCTGAAATTTCAGTCCGCCAGGCGTTGCCGAGCGATTTGCTTCGGTAACGCGATCCTTAGAACAGGACGGGTACGGGTCGGTCAATTATTTAATAAACGTTGTCGTACCATAAATCTAATACAAGCGAACCGAGTTGCATTTTTGCCACGAACCGATCCGCTGGCTGCTCGATTTGGTTGATTCATGAAGACAACAATCCTGATCCTGCGCCTTCGCACGATCGGGAGGAGCGGTGCCGCCCCAAGGGAGGGCGACTCAAAAATCTCGGAATAGTGTTAGGGATTCTGGGAGTCGGGCGCGCGCTCTTGCCTGCGGCAGCCCCGCACGAAAAGCTGAATGCAGCCTTTGAGGTAGGTGATCAGTTGTGCCCGGTCGGGCAGCCCCTCACCGGCGGTCACGCGCGACGCCATCCCTCCAAACATCATGGAGATCAACATCGTCGCCGCCTCGTCCGGATCATCTATCAGGAGCACCTGCTTGGCGCCCTGGAACGAAAGCCAATCAGCCAGCTGCGCCACGGTTCTCTGACCGTCGTTTTCCTGATGGTCCGCCTGCAGGCGGGGGCCGGAAGGATAGAGAGCGGCAATACAGGTGGTGATTCGTCTCTCCACCTCGACCGGATCATTCAGATCCAGATGGAATATCGCCATCAGCACCTCTTCAGGCGCCCGCGATTCCTCTAGAGGACGGGGAAGGTTGAGAAGTCCGCGCGGCGGAGCGACCCGGGACGTATTCCAGTGAAGCGCTACCCCCTTCGTGTACTTCCGCGCTCTCGAATTCAAAAGCCGCGTGACGGAAGCAAAGCGCGAGATGTCGGAATAGGTAACCTCGAAGGTCAGGTCCTGCGAACCTCGAAGCAGCCGGAAGGTCTGATCTCCACCCAGATGAAACTCTGCCATGCTCGATTTCGAGACCGCAGGATAAACGGTGGAAAAGTGGTCAAACAGCGTCTTGTAAAGACGTTGGTTATCGGAACTCGTTAAAGAGGCAATTGACTTATACATCGTGCGACCAAGGATATCGGTTTGCGGGGTCGCCGCCGGAGGCTTCGCGCATCATTCGGCTAAACTGGCAGATGTAGAACACGGCTCATTCCGGCCGCACACCCTCTGACCAACCGTATGCTGGGACACGCAGATACCTTCCGATCGGCATCTAAGCGAATAAGTGACTTTTCAATCACACCTTTCAGTTCCTGACTGACCCCCCGGTCGCAGGTCGACTCGATAACACCAGGGGCGACTCTGCGCGCATCATTTTTTTGTGAAACGAGGGGCATGCGGCATATTCGGCAGTGATTCCCTGCCCGCTATGCGCGCAAAATCTGGATGAGCCGAAGGGTGACGGGTGGGGCAAGCATTTTGTCATATGATTTATCGATAGCGTGCTAATTAATTCCGCAGATAGGATCGCGCTGGAATTAATTCAAGGAGTTCCGCGACATTATGATCTGGCTAGCTCGGGAATCTGTTACGCTTTGAGTGACCGACAACGCGGGTATTTGCGCCCGCAACCTCAATGAATCCGGCCAGAACTCCCGTATGGCGAAGGCATGCGAGCAGCTGCAGGGGAGCAGCGGGTTGCGGCATCCGGTCACACCCATCCGCCTCGCCTTCGGTCAAGAAATGACGCGATGGGCTGCCGTCGATCGATCTGGACGAAACGGGGCCTGCCAATGTTAAAGGCAGATCTGAGCACCTGCGAATCTTAATTTGCAACTTCAATCTGAGGATCGTCTTCAGATCGCGCCGATTTCCTTGAGCTTGTTCAGCACCGCCGTATTGGGCTCGCCATTTTCCGGAAGGTTGTAGTGCTTCTGGAAGTGGCGGATGGCGGCGCGGGTTTGTTCGCCAGCGACGCCGTCGACGCCGACATTGGCGTAGGCCATGTTGGCGAGGCCCTTCTGGATCTCCAGCACCAAATCGACATTTGTAAGCTCGGATGACGGGACGCGCTTCGGCGTGGAAGGCGCCGTCCTCACCTGCTTCTCGGCGCTGCGGATTGCGGCAGCAACCGGGTCTTCGGCAGAGGCTTGCGACGACACGTCCTCGGGCGGCTTCTCGGCCGGAATGGTCGTAGGCCCGATGGAACCGGTCTTCAGCGCCGCGAGCACTTCCGGCGTCGCATCGCCGCCCTGCGGCATGCCGACGGTCTCCTCGAAGAACAGGATCGCAGCGCTGGTTCGCGGGCCGATGACACCATCGGCCGTGCCGTTATAGAGACCCCGGTGAATGAGCTCCTGCTGGATATCCATGACGAGCTGGCTCGGCTGCTGGCCGGGTGCAGCCGCAGGCGGCGTCGCGCTGGTGGTGACGGCAGCACTTTCGTCGCCCGGGCGCTCGATCTTGAAGGTCGTGACGTCGGCCGGGTTAGGTTCGTTTGAAGCCGAACGGCCAATCGAGAAGGGAAACCGCGCATCGCGGGTGCGGAAGAAAGGATGCGGATGTGTGCCCGGCTGGTACCACAGCGCATTGGCGGCGACGAAGCTGAAGATCACGATAAAGGCCGCGGTACCGCCAGCCAGCGACGGATTACGCGCAATGACGCCGCCGAGCGCCGAAGCGCCCGTCATGCCCACGCCGCCCAAGGCGGCAGCCCCTGTGAGGAGCAGGCCCGGCTTTTGCCGGCCCCTCCTTCCGTTAGGCGATTTTCGCTTGCGCGCGGCCATCGAAAAATCCCTCTTCCCGTGCAGCGACAGTCTTCAGGCGCGGCGGAAACTCGACGGTCCGGTCTCTGGCCGCCTGCGCGGCGCCGGCGCCGGAACCATCCGCCGCGATCGAAATGGTGATGATCGTGCCTTCGCCGGGCACGCTGGCGATCGCGAAGTGACCGCCATGCAGCGCCACGAGGCCCTTGACCAGCGACAGGCCCAAGCCGGTGCCCTCATACTGGCGAGTATAGTCGTTCTGGACCTGCACGAAGGGCTGGCCGAGCGTTTCCAGCCTGTCGGCCGGGATGCCGATGCCGGTATCGCTGACGCTAAGCTGCAAAACGCCGCCACGCACCGCTGCATCGACCGTGACCGCCCCTCCCGAGTTGGTGAACTTCACCGCATTGCCGACGAGATTGATCAGGATCTGCTGAATCGCCCGCTGATCGGCGACGACCTCATCAAGGTCGCGCTGGATGCGGCTGGTCAGCGTTACCCCCTTCGACTTCGCTTGCAGCGCAAGCATCGCTTCGCACGACCGTACAGAGGCGCCGATATCGAAAGGCTCGAGCACCAGCTCGTAGCGTCCAGCCTCGATCTTGCTCACGTCGAGCATGGTGTTGACGACGGAAAGCAAGTGCGCGCCGGAATCACGCACAAGGTTCACATATTCCCGCTGGCGCTCGTTCTCGAACTTGCCGAAATATTCGCCGATCAGGATATCCGAGAAGCCAAGGATGGCGTTCAGCGGCGTGCGCAGCTCGTGGCTGACGGCGGCGAGGAAGCGCGATTTTGCGTCGTTGGCTGATTCGGCATCGGCTGCCCGGCTTTCGGCTTCGATGCGCAGCTGATGCTCGATCGACACGTCCCGTAGCTGAGCAACGATGGCGCAGAGCCCGCCGTCCAGATCGCGCTGCGCCGTCATGTCCATTCTCAAATGCGCAAACTGGCGCAGGTCCCGCGATACGCTGGGGCGATCGACCCGTAGGTCGACGCTGGCGCTTTCCGCACCTTGCCGCAGCTGGTCGAGAGCCTGGAGAAACAGAATGCGGTCGGAGATATGCACCTGCTCGATGAAGCCCCGGCCGCGCGGATCGCGCATCCAGGCAAGGAATTCGCCGCTGTTGCGGCCGCCCGCAGCCGTCACATGGCCGTGCTGGTCGAGGAAAAGAACGAGGCCGGCACTGTTTTCAAGGAAGAACTCTTCCGCCGGCGCCGCCGCCACACTTGCCGCGACGGCGCTGTGGCGCGAAAGCGCGATGCCGCCGACGGCCGAAAAGAGGAATGCAGCGCAGACGGTGGCGACACCCGCCGGCAGAGCAACGGCCGGGCTGGTGACGAAGGAGAGGCCCGCCGGGGTCGCGACGAGCGCTGCCGAGGAGAGAAAGATGAGGCGGCGCAGGATCACAAGCTCCCGCTCGGCAACGGCTTCGCCGCTTCCCATACGGGAAAGCCAGCCTCTCGCCGCACGATCCACAAGGGCTGCCGCCCGTCCACCAATGTCACTCAATACTCGCACGCAATACCCGCCCCAAGAGGCCTTCAAGACAGCCGGAGAATAGGCCCGCGCGGCTTAAGGAAAGGATAAGGCAAAGACGCGCTCCACAGCCCAAACGCCGCAAAAATCCCATTTTGAGCCATCCTGAAGGCGCTTTGTTTTTTGTGGTTAATAGGGGGTAAGCGGCGGATTTCGCTCACATTTCAGGTTCGCGTTAACTTTTGGGGCAGGCGCGCGCCGGAGAACCCTTGCAATTCCAGAGGGCAGCCTCTGGCATGCTTAACGCCGATGGCTACAATTTGACTGAAATGCGGTGCGAACGCCTTTATTTAAAATTCGAATTAAATTTGCCGCAAATGCCACCAAGTTTCGAAAACCGGCATTTGCACTTCATCGCTAGGGTGAAAGCACACCGGAAAACCGGGCCTGATTCGGCGGCAAGACCGAACGGGAAAACAGGATGGGCAACGACAATGTGGTTTCTGATCAAAGGATCGTTCTGGTTCGGCCTTGTGCTGCTACTGCTGCCGCTCTTCAGCTCGGAGAGCTCGACGCGGCTGGCGGGCGACCCCCAAATTCAATTCTCCGACGCCTTCACGGCCGTCAGCGGCGCCTATGACTACATTATCGGAATGTGCAGCGAGAAGCCGGAGGTCTGCGCCAAGGGCGGCGAGACCCTGACGGCACTCGGCTACCGGGCCCGCGAAGGCGCCCGTGTCGCCTATGAGCTGCTCGATAGCAAGTTCGCCGACAACAAGACCGCCGCACCGAAGCTGGCAGAGGCAACGCCCGCCGCTCCGCTTGGCGCAGCACCCGTTGCGACCGTTGCGCCTTCCGTGACGGAGGAAAAGGCTGCGGCGCTGAACCAGCCGATGCCCTATCGCCCGCCGGTGGATGACGATTCGGCCTCCGACGAGGTCGTGACCGGCACCATTCCGCTGCCGACGCCAAAGCCGGTTCTCTAAGAATTCCGCGGCCCAAGCCGCATCCCAAGCTTGCACCGGCAGTCCGCCTGAGGCGGAGATGTCCCGTGCCTGACGTGCCTGCCCTGTTTGCTTTCAGCGTTTGCTGCGCCGTGAGGATGCCCATCCTTCACGGCGTTTTTCCTTTTACTGGTTCAAAAGCGGCGCCACTTCACCTATATCACTGGCAACAGCGAAAGGCCCGACCATGGCATCTCTCGACGAGATCATCGACGATTTCTCTTTCCTCGACGACTGGGAAGACCGCTACCGCTATGTCATCGAGCTCGGCAAGGCACTGCCGGACCTTCCGGACGACAAGAAGACCTCCGAGAACAAGGTGATGGGTTGCGCAAGCCAGGTCTGGCTGGTGACGCAAACCGCGGGCGATCCGGAAAATCCGGTCCTGACCTTCGAGGGCGATTCCGATGCGCACATCGTGCGCGGCCTCGTCGCCATCGTGCTCGCCACCTATTCCGGCAAGAAGGCTTCCGAGATCGCCGCGCTCGACGCCTTCGAGATCTTCTCCAAGATCGGCCTCGTCGAAAACCTCTCCTCGCAGCGTTCCAACGGGCTGCGCTCGATGGTCAACCGCATCCGCGAGGAAGCACGGGTCCGCGCCGCGGCGTGAGCACGCTCAGACGTCGAGCAGTTCGCTGCTTTCGGAATTACGCGCCCTCAATCTTCCGGCATCGCGTGCAGGTGACGCGCCGAACTGGCGCGCATATTCCCTGCTGAACTGGGTGGCGCTTTCATAGCCGACGGAAAAGGCGACGCGCGCCGTATCGCCCGGATCGGCGAGCAGGCGGCGGCGTGCCTCATGCAGCCGAAGCTTCTTCTGGTACTGGATCGGGCTCATCGCCGTCACATCCTTGAAATGCTTGTGGAAGACGGACGGGCTCATGCCGGCAATGCAGCTGAGCGTTTCGATCGTCACGCTCTGATCGAAGTGTTCGCGGATGTGGCTGATGGCGCGGCGGATCTGGCCGAGGCGGCTGTCGCTACGGGCGAGCTGGCGGATCATCGGTCCGTGCGGCCCCTGCAGCACCCGGTAGATGATCTCGCGCTCCAGCATCGGCGCCATGATCGGAATGTCGGCAGGTGTGTCGAACAGCTTCACCAGCCGCAGCCATGCATCGGCAAGTTCAGGCGTCACCGGGCTGATGCCGAAACCGGGACCATCAGCCGTTGGCGGGAGGCCCGGCATGTCCATGATGATTTCCGCAACCGTCGGGATATCCAGCGTCAGGGCGAGCGCAAGATAGGGACTTTCAGGACGCGCCTCGACGATCTGGCAGGCCCCAGGGACTTCGATGCTTGCCACGAAATAGCTCGCACGGTCGTAGTGCAGCCTTCTGTCGCCGATGATCGCGCATTTTGCGCCCTGGAGAACAAGGCAGAGCATCGGCTCATAAATGCCCGGCGTCATGCCCGTCAGCGCCGCGTCCTTGGTGATCGTCACGCGCGGTACCGGCGTTTCGGTGCGCTGGCCCTGCGCGTATCTCAGCGCGCGATCGCGCAATTCGTCCATCGCTTCCATCATCGACATATGGTGGCATGGCCGCCGGACGCAAGACAAGGCACCGGCGCGCTGCCGACAGCAGGTCAGGAGGAATAGGCAAGAAGCCGGGATTTTGCGGCTCACACCAAGGGCGTGATCTGCACGATCTGTGATACTCCACAAACGGAGTGACACATGACCAACATGAAGACTGCAATGGTGACGGGCGCCAACAAGGGTATCGGATTCGAGATCGCAAGGCGCCTGGCGGCGGAGGGTTACCGGGTCTGGCTCGGCTGCCGTGACCGGGAACGCGGCGAAGAAGCCGCCGCGAAGCTGAGGGTCCAGGGCCTCGATGCGCATTGGCTCGAACTCGATGTGACGGACGACCGCAGCGTGACCGCGGCAGCCGCGGTTCTTGCCGAACAGACCGGCTCTCTCGATGTTCTGGTCAACAATGCCGGAATCGCCGGAAGCTTCGGCCTCTCGCCGCTTGAGGAGCCGATGGAGTCCATCAAAGACGTCTATGAGGTGAATGTCTTCGGGCCGATCCGAGTGACGCAGGCCTTCCTGCCGCTGCTCAAGGCATCGAAGGCCGGGCGCATCGTGATGATGAGCAGCGAACTCGGCTCCATCCAATCGCTGCTTGATCCTGACAACGAGTTCTACGGCGTCAACGTGCTGGGATACAACAGCTCCAAATCCGCGCTCAATGCCGCGACGGTGTCGATCGCCAAGGCGGCTGAGCCCTTCGGCATCAAGGTCAACGCCACCGATCCCGGCTATACTGCTACCGAGATGAACGGCAATACCGGATACCGGACGGTCGAGCAGGCAGCCGAGGTCGCCGTGACGCTGGCGACACTCGAGGATAGCGGCCCGACGGCGGGCTACTTCAACCACAACGGCACGCTGCCCTGGTGATGACGGGAGCCAGAGGGCACCCCTAGAATGACCGGACCGCGCCGGATGCCCTGCTCTCAGGCATCCGCGCGCCTTCCGGAACTGGGGCAAAGCTAGCCGAACTTCTCGGTCGTATCCGCCTTGCCCTTGACCCAATAGCCGGAGGCTTTGATCCAGGCGAGCGGGTAGCCGCGCTCCTCGACGAGATGGGCGCGGATTGCCCGCACCACCGATGCTTCGGCAGCGACCCAGACCAGTGTTTGCGGAGCTATGTCGATGCCGCTCAAGGCGGCGATCAGGGGCGCGGCATTGGTGGCATCGGATATCGGGCGGTGCACCCAGCGCGTTGTCAGCGCCGCGGCCGTTTCAAAAGATTGTTCCTCCTGCGGTCCGGCGACAGCGCCGAGAAGGCTGATCGCCGTTCCCGCGCCGCTCCCCTCGATGCGGCGGCCGATTGCGGGCAGCGCAGTTTCGTCGCCGACTAGCAGCCACCGCTTCACGGTACTGGAGACCACTGCCGAACCGCGCGGGCCGCCGATTTCGAGCGTTGTTCCCGGGCGAGCATCGATCGCCCATTGCGTGACGGGACCAGCCTCGTGAAGGGCGAAATCGATGGTCAGGCTGCGAGCGGCGTTGTCATAGCGGCGCGGGGTGTAGTCGCGGCGCTCCTCGGCGCCATCGGTGGTGGGCACGATGACCTTGATATGGTCGTCGGGCGCAAGACTGACGAAATCGGCGAGGTCTTCGCCCGTGAGAACGATTCGCCGCATGCCGGGCGTGATGTCGGCCACGCTCTCGACCGTCAGCAGGCGGCGACGCAATTCATGGCGGACCCGCTCGATGGCAGGTGCGGATAGCAGGGGGTTTGCGGATTGATTGTTATCCATCATGTCCTTCCGGGGCTTCGGGAAACGATCCGCAGGACACAGTCGCGCAGATCGAAGCCGCAGAGCCGTTCGATCATACGCGTTGAGTGACGTTAACGCTTACGTGGCCGGAACGCGCCCGGCCAGTGACGGTTCTTCTGTAGTGGTGGTCCGCCAGGGGCGCAATGGCGAAACATCGAATGTTGCTAAACTTTAATTTTCGGGCGGCGCACCGGGCGGTCCGCCCGATGAGGAGCCGAATCAAGGGTCGCGGGTGAGAGTGGCGGCCGACGGAGGCGTGGCAACCGCAGCACCTGACGAACTCGCCAAATTCGTGCTAAAATAGCAAATATCGGGTAGCCGCTCCGACATAGGCTTGGCCGTCGGGCGACTGCAAGCGAGGGGATTGCCGGGGGAGGAAAAGCCATGTCGATGTCGATGGATGCGGCGGCGGAGGTCTTTCGCGAAGCCGTGAGGCAGACTGTCAAGCGTTACTCACTGTGGTATCTGATCCAAGGTATCCTGCTGATGGCGGCGGGGGTTCTCGCGATCATCTATCCGGTGATTTCATCGGTGGCGGTCATCGTCCTTTTAGGATGGCTGCTGATCATCAGCGGTGTGCTGCAAGGTTTGAGCCTCCTCGGTGCGCGCCACGTGCCGCATTTCTGGCTGCAGTTGATCTCGGTGATTCTTGCCCTGCTGATCGGTTTTCTTTTCCTGCGCGATCCCGCGCAAGGAATGCTGACGATCACCCTGCTTCTGATCGTCTTTTTCATGATCGAGGGCATCTCCAAGGTGGTCTTCGCGCTGACGATCCGGCCACTCCCGAACTGGGGCTGGGTGCTGGCAAGCGGGCTGGTCGGGATTCTTCTCTCGCTGATCCTGTGGAGCAGCCTGCCGGTGACGGCCCTGTGGTTGGTCGGATTTCTGCTGGGGATCGAGCTCATCAGCGTGGGTGCGGCACTCGCGTATTTTGCCTGGCAAATGCGGCAGAGCAGCCCTGCGGCGCCGGTCTGACAGCAAGCTGAAGCCCTTGGGATTTCAGCCATCCTCTTCGGCTCCGACACTTCACAGATCGGGCCGATATCCTTCCGCGCCCCAGTGCTGCACGCGGGTCTGGCGGCGGGGCGGGTTGTAGTGCCGGGAGAGCGCAAGCAGCGCCGTTCTCAGCATCAGCTTGGCCGAGCGGACCGGCCATTGGCGTTCGCGCTCGACGGTTTCCAGCCCTTTCATGAAGCAGCAGACGTCGAGAGCCACGCCGGAGAGCTCCGGTCCCATGGCTTCGATCGCGCGGTTGACGGCGATGCGCGCGGCGACGGCGCTATCGGCAAGATCCGCCATGCCGCCGCGCTCACCCTTGATGCGGCCGGACAATCGCGGCTGCCAGGAGGATGTCACGCGCGGCTGGAGCTGCGCCCGCGTGAAATCCGCAAGCAGCCGCTCGCCGGCGGCAAGCACCTCCTTCGGCAGGAAGGGCGAGCCGCCCTTGTCCTTCAGCCGCGACAGCGCCGCGAGCGGCGATTCGGCCTCGTTGACGCGCACGGACTGGCGCGCACCATCGATCTCGGCGACGCGAAGCGCAATCTCCCCGTGCTGTTCGAGAAACGCCTCTTCGCGTTCGGCTGCGGCGCGGCGCAGATAGGCGCGGGCCGGTGGGGCGAGACGGGCGCTGCTGGCGGCGGCAGTGATGAGGCCAAGCGACACGGCCTCCTCAAAAAGCGCCGTCGGGAGCGCATGGGTGCCTGCTGCGTGGCGGAGCGTCAGCTCACCGCTCTCCCCGCGCTCCACCGCTGCCTCCCCCTTCGCGAGAAATTTCAGCAGCCGAACCAGGGACTTGCGGACAGTATCGGTTCTTTCACTCATGCGCAGCGCCTCCGGCGGAACGAAAGATGGATTTGACGGCCCGTTCGACGGCAGAGACAAAGTCGTCGAAGGCGGCATCCTCACGCCGTTCTTCGACGGTCATGCAGGCATGACCGACCGTGGAGCGATTGCGGCCGAACGCGCCGGCAATATCGTCATGGGGAATCTGCAACGCCACATGGCAAACATACATCGCGATCTGCCGGACGTGACAGAGCGTGCGCCGGCGGTCTCGGCGCGCCAGAAGTCTGCCGCCCACGAGCATGACCATCTCGGTGGTGAGCTCCTGGGCAATTCGGCAAACCGCATCGATCGGAAGAGTGGAAGAAGGCGGCGCGTAGCCCTGGAAAGCGGGAGGGACATCGCTGATGAGAGGCCGCAGGGCAAGTTCGAGCCGAAGACGCGGCAGAGGTGGATTTTCAATAGGCATATATGAAAACTCCCAACAAAATAGGAATTAATTCATATAATGTACGCGACCAAAAGCCTGCTGGAAAGCACTGCCGAACAACTTTCTCGTGTTACAGCGGTGCTTTCTTGACAAGGCTCTGAAAATAAATAGGATTATTTTCCTTAACCTCTCGCAGTCGCGCAAAAAGCCGGGTTGCCCCGGCTCTTACGTCTGGGAGCGTCAGGCTCAGCCGCGCCCGCGTTTGCGGCGCTGGCCGAGGCCCATTTCCTTGGCGAGGCGCGAACGTGCCTCGGCATAGGCTGGGGCGACCATGGGATAATCGGCGGGAAGATCCCACTTCTCGCGGTATTCTTCCGGCGAGAGGCTGTGATGAGTCATGAGATGACGCTTGAGAGACTTGAAGTTGCCGCCGCATTCCAGGCAGGTGATCTGATCGTCCTGTACTGACTTGCGCACTGAAACGGCGGGCTTCTGCTTTTCGATGATGGCTGCGGCGGGTTGCGGTGCAGACGTGTTGCTCAGTGCGGAATGCACGTCGGAAATCAAATTGGCCAGGTCACTGACCGGGACCACATGATTGCTGACATATGCCGCTACGATATCAGCTGTCAGCTCTACCAGCAATTCCGGCCCATTGCCGGTCGCGGTATCCGTCATATTTCGTTCTCCTGTTCGCATGCGTGAATGACCCTCCTTGCGGAGGACCGTCTTCGTAGAGGCAAACAGTAAAAGCCCAGACCCTGGCTTCATGTCCTAAAACGCGAATCCACCCCTAGATTCTTGAGACCGAAAGCTGCTCTTATACTGTCCGAATACGAGTCAAAATCGCTGCGTTTTTCTAACCACAACCTTAATTAGACATTGGAAATTAAAGCTAAGGACGAATAACGGCACGATTCTAGTTCGAAATTCGAACTCTACTTACAATTCAATTAGCACCGATTTACGCGGAGGCCAATTGTTATTTGTGTCGTTTCTACTGAAAATTCACAGAAGAGTAAGATTTTCGGGCGTAGATACGACTTTAGTTTGGCTGCCACATACGTAAATTTGCGTTAATCCAGCTCCGTTGGTCAAATTTATACTCTTATCGGCCCTCCATATCATCTCGAACAGAAAATTCCCATAGCCTATGTCCGGTGTCTCGCGCAGCTTTTGCCAGCAGGTGCGCCGCGACCGGAGCCGTCAGCAGCAGAAATACAACGCCGACGGCCGCGCGGGCAAAGACTGCAACCTCCCCGGACGAGAAACCGGCAGCCAGAAGCAAAAGACCGGAGCCGACGGTCCCTGCCTTGGACGCGGCATGCATGCGCGAATAAAGGTCCGGCAGGCGCACGACACCGATGGAGGCCGAAAGCGCGAAGAAAGCGCCGGCAAGCATCAGCACCGCGATGGCTATGGCAAGTACGTATCCCATCATCCTGCCTTTCTTGCCGGTTTCCCGCCCGGTCTCTTTGCCGACCTGCGCTTTGTCTCGTTTTTTCGCTTGCCTGCCGGTCTCCCGGGGGGTGGCAGTTCGGGCGCTGGCGCGCCGCGCGACAGGACGAAGCGGGCGAAGGCGACCGTGGCGAGGAAGCCAACCAGCCCCAGCGCGATCGCGATATCGATGTAGAGCGCGAAATGCGTCTTGACGGCAAGTGCCGCGATGAAGCCGATGGCGATGCCGGTCAGCGTGTCGAGCGCAAGGACGCGGTCCGGCAGCGTCGGCCCGGCGATGACGCGATAGGCGGTGAGCACGAAGGCGATGCCGAGGATCGCAAGCGTGAGCGTCGCCGCCCCCGAGACGATGGCGAGCGGCGGCATCATCGGAAGGCCTCCATGATCTTGCGTTCGAAGCCGTTCGCGATGGCGCGCTTCACTGCCTCCGGATCGGCGCAGTCGAGCGCGTGAACGTAAAGCGTCCTGCGATCCGCCGAAACATCAACGGAGAGCGTGCCCGGCGTCAGCGTGATGAGATTTGCAAGCAGCGTGATCTCGAAATCGCGGTCGACGGTCAGCGGAAAGGCGAAGATGCCGGGCCGGATGTCCATCCTCGGCCTCAGCACCGTCTTTGCGACCACCCAGGCGGAGAGCGTCAACTCCTTCAGGAAAAGCAGCGCCAATGACAGGATGAGGCGTGTGCGGCGAAGATAGCCCTTGCCGCCGAAGGCCTCGCGGACGACGGCGAGCGCGACGGCGCTCAGCACGAAACCGAGGACGAGATTATGCAGCGAGGCGCTGCCGGAGACGGCGACCCAGGCGATGGCGAGCAGCAGATTGAAGAGGAAGGCAGTCACGGCGCGGTTCCTCCCGGGAAGACAGAATGGATATAGGCGCCGGGGTCGGCAAGGCTTCCGGCTGCCGCCTGCGCCAGCGACAGGAGCTGTTCCGGCAGGATGCCGAAACCGATGACGAGTGCGGTGAGCACCAGCAACGGCAGCGCCGATTGCCAGCCGATGGCGGCCGTGTCGACCGGCCGGCTTGCCGGGCGCCAATAGACAAGCAGGAAGACGCGGCCGAAGCAGATGGTCGTCAGGAAACCACCGATCAGGAGGGCGGCGGCAAGCCACCATGCACCGATATCGAGCGACGCCTTGACGAGGATCACCTTTGGCCAGAAGCCGGAAAACGGCGGCAGGCCGCAGGCGGCCAGAAACAGGATCAGCGAGACGGCGGCAAGCCAGCCGCGTCCGCGATAGAGCCCGCCGAGCGCTGCAAGCGAGAAGCTGCCGCCGAGCCACGCCACCTGCCCTGCCAGGAGATAGAGCGCCGTCATCAGAACCACGGAGTGCAGCGCGTAAAAGACGGAGCCGCTGACACCGCCCGGCGTGCCGATCGCCACACCGACGAGCATGTTGCCGATGCCCGAGATGAGGACATAGCCGAGCATGCGGCGGATGTCGGTCTGCGCCAGCGCGCCGAGCGCGCCGACGATGATGGTGGCGGCGCCGGCCACGGCGATCATCAGGCTCAGCGCCTCTCGCTCGACCGGCAGCAGCATCACCATGACCCGAATGAGGGCGTAGATGCCGACCTTAGTGAGCAGACCGGCAAAGAGCGCGGAGACGACGATGCGGGGCGTATGATAGGACGCCGGCAGCCAGAAATTCACCGGGAAAGCCGCGGCCTTCATCGCGAAAGCGAGCAGGAAGAGCGCCGCCAGCGTTATGAGCGGCGCTCCGTCCCGCAGGCCGGCCGTTTTCAGCGCGATATCGGCCATGTTGAGCGTGCCGAAGATCGCGTAGAGATAACCGACGGCGATCAGGAAGAGGGTCGTGCCGATCAGGTTCAGCACCGCATATTTCATCGCGCCGTCGATCTGCTCGCGCTCCGATCCGAGGACCAGCAGGCCGAAGGACGAAATCAGCAGCACCTCGAACCAGACATAGAGATTGAAGACGTCGCCGGTGAGAAACGCCCCGGTAACGCCCGCCATCAGGAACATCAGGAACGGGAAGAAGCCAAAGCGCCGCCCGCCCGCATCGATGTCGGAGAGCGCATAGACGCTCGCCGCAAGGGCCGCGATCGCCGCTACAAGCGCCATCAGCGCGCCGAAGAGATCGACGGTGAAGGCGATGCCGAAAGGCGGCAGCCAGCGCCCCATGACCATTGTGACGGGGCCGCCATCGACCACCATGGTCAAGAGCACCGCATCGATCAGCACCAGCGCGGCAAGGCCGAGTACGGCGATCATCGCGTGCAGGCGCACATGGACGCGCAGCACCAGCATCAGTGCGCCGAGCACGATGCAATGCGCAACAGGCAGGATCACCAGCCAATTGTATACCGGCACGGGCGCTGCGACGAGTGCGGCGGAGAGGTCGGAGACAGGCGCGGCCATTTAGCGTGCCCTCCTCTTCTCCCCAGCGGGGAGAAGGTGGCCCGAAGGGCCGGATGAGGGGGCGGCAGCAGGTGAAAAGCCCCCCTCTGCCCTGCCGGGCATCTCCCCCACGGGTGGGGAGATGACTCGCAGCACGCTCCCCGCTTCCTTTCGAACTGATGCAATCGCAGCAGTCGTCAGTAACTTAGTCGGACGAGCGACCGCGCCCAGCCAATCTCCCCCCTTGCGGGGGGCTCGAAGAGCGGGTCGAGGCGCGTGGCTCGACCCCGGAAAGCCGGCAGGGCAGAGGGGGGTCAGCATCCGCACGATCACTCTCATCGCCATGCTCAGTACCCCAGCGGCGGAAGCGCCGGATCGTCGGGCTCCGCCACCCGCATCTCGTCGGTATTGTCGGTTCCGAGGTCCTGATAGGCCCGGTAGGTCAGCACCAGCATGAAGGCGAGGAAGGAGAAGGAAATCACGATTGCCGTGAGGATCAGCGCCTGCGGCAGCGGGTTGGCGGCGCCGGCCGGCAGCGTGTCGAGACCGGCCGGAATGATCGGCGGCACCTCGCGGGTCACGCGGCCCGCAGTAAAGAGCAAGAGGTTCACGGCGTTTCCGAGGATCGCGATGCCAAGCATGATGCGGATCGAGAATTTCGACAGCAGCAAATAGACGGCAGCCGAGAAGAAGAGGCCGACGAGGATCGCAAAAAGCGGCTCCATCACTCCACCTCCCTTTCCTCGAGCGCCAATGCGATGGCGGTGATCGCGCCGACAACGACGAAATAGACGCCGATATCGAAGAGCATGACCGTCGAAAGCGGTACCTCGACCCCGAGGATTACGGGATAGACCCAGAGGCCGGTCATGAACGGAACGCCGGCGGCAATCGAGGCAAGCCCCGCGACCGACGACATCAGCAGCCCTGCTCCCGCGATCGACAGAGGATGAAAGCGGATCGCGCTGCGAACCGCGGGAACGCCGTTGGCAATGCCATAGATCGCCAGCGCCGAGGCAGCGATCAGCCCGCCGATGAAGCCACCGCCCGGTTCATTGTGGCCGCGCAGCAGGATGAAGACCGAAAAGACCAGCATCAGCGCGACGAGGAACGGCGCCATGGTGCGGAAGATGAGGGTATTCATGGCCGCTCCGTCCCCAGATCGCGCGGCTTGCCCGGATCCTTTGCGGCGAGCTTCCGCTCAGTTCCCGCCCGCAGTCCGATCAGCGCGACGATGGCAAGGCCGGTGATCGCGACGACGGCGATTTCGCCGAGCGTATCGGTGCCGCGGAAATCGACGATGATGACGTTCACGACATTGGCGCCATGGGCGATGGTTTTCGAGTAAGTGTTGAAGAAGTCCGACAGCACCGTGCCGAACGGCCCCTCCGTCGCCTTCATGAGAAGGAGCGAAAAGCCGAGACCGCAGGCAAGTGCGACCGCGCTGTCTCCGAGCCGCTGGCCGAGCGGACGCGGATCAGTCGGCGAAAGGCGAAGCCGCGTCATGACCAGCGCCAGAATGACGACCGACAGCGTCTCGACCAGGAATTGGGTAAAGGCAAGATCCGGGGCGCCGAAGAGCAGGAAAATCAGCGCCACCGAAAAGCCCTGGATGCCGAGCGAGACCATCGCCGTCAAAAGATCGCGGGCGACAAGGACAGCGGCAAGGCCGACCACCGCAAGCAGGAAAACCGCCCATTCATGAAACTGCACATCGTGCGGCCAGGCAGGAAGGGCAGGAAATTCGCCGTAAAGCGCCGGCACCAGCAGCAGGAGCGCCGCGACGCAGAGAAAGGTGCAGATCACGTAGATTTCGAGCCTGCCCGGCTGGACGATGCGGGTGACGCGCCAGCCGAAGCGAACGAACCCGGCAACGAAACTGTCGAAGCCGCGGTCCGGCCCCGGCCCCGCCGCGTCCAGGAAAGACACCATGAGGCCGCGGGCACGTTCTATCTGCCAGTAGGTCGCCATCCCGAGCATGATGGTCACGATGGAGAGGGCAAGCGGCAGGCCAAGATGCGGCACCGCCGAGACCGTGACACTGACCGCATCGCCCTGGACGGCAGAAGCCATGGGCGAAGAGACGTAGCCGTGGGTGAAGCCGGAAAAGAGGGCTGCGACCAGACCGAGGACCGCCAGCACGCTGGGGCCGAGCCAGAGCAGAACGGGCGCCTCATGCGGATGCTTCGGGGTTTCGGCCACGGTGCCGATGAAGGGCCGCAAGCCGACCGAAAAGGCGATCGCAAACATCAGCACATTGCCGAAGATGGCGACGACGGTGAAGACCACCGCGCGCAGGTCGCCTCCGGCGAGCGCGGCGTAGACTTCTTCCTTGGCCAGGAACCCGAAGACGGGGGGGAGCCCGCCCATCGAGATCGCCGCAAGGAGCGCGATCGCGAAGGTCAGCGGCATGGCGGCGGCAAGTCCGCCGAGCTTGGTGATGTCACGCGTCCCGGTTTCGTGATCGAGAATGCCTGCGACCATGAAGAGCGCGCCCTTGAAGAGCGAGTGCGCCACGAGATAGAGCACTGCGGCTTCTACGGCATATGCCGAGCCGAAGCCGGTGAGCAGGACGAGAAGGCCGAGCGAAGAGACCGTCGTATAGGCCAGCTTCAGCTTCAGATCGGACTGGGCAATCGCCAGCGCCGAACCGGCAACCAGCGTCATGCCGCCGAAGAAGGGCAGCAGGATTTCCCAGGCGGCAGTTTCTCCCATGACCGGGTTCAGGCGCATCAGAAGAAAGACCCCGGCCTTCACCATCGTCGCGGAATGCAGGTAGGCGGAAACCGGCGTTGGCGCTTCCATCGCGTTCGGCAGCCAGAAATGAAACGGAAACTGCGCCGATTTGGTGAAAGCGCCGCATAGCACCAGCACGAGCGTCGCGAGATAAAAGGGGCTGCCGCGTACGACGTCGCCGAAGTGTGAAAGCAGCGACATCTGCGTGACACCGGTGATATCCCACAGCAGCAGCAGACCCGCCAGCAAGCAAAGTCCGCCGCCGCCAGTCACGACGAGCGCCTGAAGGGCGGCCCTTCGCGCCGGTTCCCGCTCATGATCGAAGCCGATCAGCAGGAACGAGGTGATGGAGGTCAGCTCCCAATAGATGAAAAGCATCAGGAAACTGTCCGAGATGACGACGCCCAGCATCGCGCCCATGAACAGGAAGATGAAGGCGAAGAACCGCCCCTGCTCCGGATGCCCCCTCAGATAGCCGCCGGAATAAAGTACGATCAGCGTACCGATGCCGGTAATGAGCAGCGCGAAGGTCAGAGACAGGCCGTCCAGGAACCAGGAGAAGCTGAGATTGTAGCTCGGCACCCAGACATAGCCGCCGGTCACGACCTCGCCGCGGGCGACCTCCGGCACGAAGCCGAGAAAGTGCAGGAAAGACAGAAGCGGCACGACCGCCAGCAACCAGGCGCCGTTCGCACCGAGGCGGCGAATGACGAAAGGGGAGATCAGGGCGCCGAGCAGAGGCAGGCACAAGGCCAAAAATGTCAGACCAGTGACACCGGCCATGTCCCCTCCTTCAAACGAAACCCGGAGCCCCGGCGATAACCGGATGGTTTCGAAGAATTAGGTCAATCGGCGGATAGCCTCAAGCGTTTTCGGAACCTGCCCACTGCAATCATGCACTTTCATGCTGCAGAAGCGTCGCCACCAAAGGTAGCGGCCGCCCAAGTGAGCAAAAAGTAAGTGAGCGTCGGAACAGCTAAAGGGTTTGCTGCGTAGCCGCGTGGCGAGCATGCAGCACGAAGACGACAATCAGGAGCGGCCAGAAAAGGCATGAGGCGAAGCCTGCCATCCGCCGCAGGCCCCAGCCGTCGTGATTGGCCCAGCCTTCCAGAAAGGTCATGGTTACGAAAAGAGCGGCTCCCAGGCCATAGGCCCAGAGCAGAATATCAACGAACACTTCAAATCCCCCGCCGGCAAAGCCGTTAGGATTAATAGTACGTTAATCACACAGCCGAGATCAAATCATCATTTCGGATTAGAGCCGCTGAGTATATTGCCAGGTAAACTGGCCTATCTTGATCCATTGTGCGTTGCGCACCACATTCTGGCCGAACGGAATCGCCTCTCCGGCGCGAAAGGAGTAAGCCTCATGTCCGATACCGGAACCGTCAAAGTCCAGAAGACCGATGCAGAGTGGAAAGAGCATCTGACGCCGGAGCAATACCGCGTCACGCGCCAGCACGGCACGGAGCGCGCCTTTACCGGCCCCTATTGGGATAGCTTCGAGACCGGGCTCTACCGTTGCGTCGGCTGCAATGCCCCGCTTTTCCGCTCCGACACCAAATTCGATGCGGGCTGCGGCTGGCCGAGCTATTTCGAGCCGGTCTCGCCGAATGCCGTGACCGAGCACCGCGACGCCTCCTATGGCATGGTGCGCACCGAGATTCGCTGCGGCACCTGCGAGGCGCATCTCGGCCATGTCTTTCCCGACGGCCCGCCGCCAACCGGCCTGCGCTACTGCATCAACGGCCATTCGATGGTGTTCGAGCCAGGGAAATGATTGCGAAGACGAGGCGGTGCGGACTTTATGCCCTTAGCCGGGCAACGACCCGGGCAACGGCCTCGTCAAGCGTCAGTGTTGAGGTGTCTAGTATCTCGCAGCCCGCCTCCTCAGCCTCGCGGCGAAGATAGGCTGCCCAGTTCATCATATCCGCGCCTGCGATTTCCGGCTGGTTACGGTCAACGATGAGACGTGTTCTGCGCGTCTCGTCGTCGCAATCGACGAGGATAGGCAGGCAATCGATCCCAGCCGTCGCGGCGGCATCCTTGAGGAAAGCAAGCCGCATCTGCCCTTCGAACAGCGCAGGGCGCTCCGGCTGTATTTCAGCCGCGAGGCGTGTCATCCATCCGACGGTCATTGCGTATTGCCATCCGGCGGGCGAACCGTGTTCGGCGATCATCTCCTCGACCGGCGGAACTCCGATGCTGTCGAAATAGCGGACGTCGAATTCCTCACTGTGACGCACGTCAACTGCTTTTGCGATCGCCGTCTTGCCGGAACCGGATGCGCCCGTGAGAACGACGAGGCTCACTTCGAAACCCTGAGTTCCATGCAGGTGAGATCGAGCCAGCGGCCGAACTTCGTGCCGACCTCGGAGAAGGTGCCGGCGACGCGGAAGCCGAGTTTTTCGTGCAGGCGGATCGAGGCCACGTTCTCCGCCTCGATGCCGGCGATCATGACGTGAATGCCGTTTTCCGCCGCCCTCTTGATAAGCGCCTGCATCAGAAGCTTGCCGACGCCGCCTCCGCGGCAATCCTTGTCGACATAGACCGAATGCTCGACCGTATGGCGATAGCCGTCGAAGGCGCGCCAGTCGCCGTAGGAGGCGTAGCCAACCACCTGCCCCGCCTTTTCCGCGACCAGAACCGGAAAGCCCTTCGCCTTTCGCGCCCTGAACCACTCGGCTCGATTTTCGAGATCGACGAGCGTCTCGTTCCAGATCGCCGTCGTGTGTTCGACGGCATGGTTGTAGATGTCGCGGATCACTGGAAGATCGGCTTCGGTTGCGTCGCGCACGAGGACGGCGTCGGTCATATCAGGTCCATTCCGGTTCGTTTCGGCCAAGCGCATACGCCCGGCCTCCGGCGATGTAAACCACGAATCGGCGCCAACGATGATGGGACGAGGCGGGCTCCAGGAGGCAGGTGATCAGACGCCGGACGCGCTCATGCTGAAGCATGTCAGCACCGCCGAGTAATGCACCGCAGCGGCGGCAACCACGAAGCCGTGCCAGATGGCGTTCTGGAAGCGCAGCTTTTCCCAGATATGGAAGATCACGCCTGCCGAATAAATGACGCCGCCGATAATGATCAAGAGCGTCGAAGCGAAGGGAATGTGCGAGGCGACAGTGTCGGCAACCAGAAGCCCGCTCCAGCCCATGGCGAGGTAAAGCAGGATCGCGAGCTTGTCGTAGCGCCCGGGAAACGCGCATTTCAGGAAAATGCCGACGGCGGCCACCACCCAGATGCCGATCATCATGCCGAAGAGCAGCGGATCGTCAGCACCGCGTTGAAGGAACGGCGTATAGGTCGCCGCGATCAGGATGAAGATCGCCGAATGATCGAGCCGGCGCAGGTACCATTTGGTGCGCGAGACGGGCCAGGCATTGTAGGAAAAGGAAATGGCGAGCGTCAGCACGAGCCCGACACCGTAAATCCATGCAGCCGCGATCTCGCCGTTGGAGCTCCAGACCATGGCATAGAAGATCAGCACGGTCGCACCCACGAGCGCCAGCGCGAGGCCGACACCATGGACGATGCCATCGGCGATCAGCTCGTATTTGTCATAAGCCCAGCGAATTCCGTTGAACTCGGCCATCCATGCGCACCCGTTTTCCTCCCCAGCCGATGCTCGCATTGAACAAGCGGCGACGCAACAGACGGCAACGCCGGCTGCGGTAAAACTTGGTAAAATCCTTTAATCCTACCTGTCCACCAGTACCGAGCATTTCGCGTGGCGCACCACCCGGTCGGCGGTTGCACCGATGAAATAGTTCGAGAAATCCGGAACATGCGAGGCGACGATGATGAGGTCGGCCCGGTGCGCTTCGGCCGACGCAAGTATGCCATGCGCCGGCGGACCCCGGCCGATCTCGACGATCGCCGCGATCCCGGTCTTTTGCCGCAGCTGTTCCAGCTTCTGGCGGCCGTCTTCTATGGTGTTTTCGATCAATTGGGGCGGAAGGTCGACGGCGATGTAGGTGGGCACATCCTGCACGACATTGAGCAGGACGATCTCTCCGCCTTCGTCGAGCAGCGTCGCCGCCTTTCGGAATGCCCTCTCACCCCTTTCGATCGTGCCGATTTCCACCGGGACGATAATCTTCTTGTACATGATTGCCTCCCCTACCAGCCTGTCTATCTAGAATAGATAAGGCGCGCGAGGCAGGATCAAGCGCGCGCAAGCGATCGTCAACATGCGATGAACGCTTCATCATCAAAAACTGGTCTTCTGTGAACAATCGAAATGCGGCATAGAGCGTGCAAGTACAGCAGCAGAGGGGACCTGAAGGCGAATGCACCGGCGAAAACTCCCCGCGCTCGCTACGGGCGGCATCCTTGTCCGCGTGGATTTGCGGGAGGGCTTATGCGCCAGCAAAAATGCCGTCGCGTCCTTTGCCTGCCCCTCGGGACAGGCAAAGCAGCCGTGCCGGTGCGCCTTTCCAATCCAAGGCAGGAGAAAGACCTATGACGACCGAACCCACTTATGCATTGACGCGCCCTGCCTATATCAGCCAGTCGCATCTCATCGTCGCAGACCTGCCGCTGGTTTCCAGCTTTTATCAATCGATAATTGGCCTCAAGGTGATCGAGAAGGCGCCGAACGGCGAGGTGCTTGGCGTTGGCGATGTGCCGCTCCTGACGCTCACGACCGCCGGCAACGCGCAGATCGCGCCGCGAAATGCGGCTGGCCTCTTCCACACGGCCTTCCTGGTGCCGAACCGGGCGGAACTTGCCCGCTGGCTCCGTCAGGCAGCGAATAACAATGTCCAGCTCGAAGGCGCCTCGGACCATCTTGTCAGCGAAGCGATCTATCTCTCTGATCCCGAAGGCAACGGCATCGAGATCTATGCCGACCGGCCGCACGACGTCTGGAAGTTTCATCAGGACGGCCAGGTCGAGATGGCGACCCACCGCCTCGATCTTCAGGCGCTCTACAACAGCGTGCCGGAGGACGCGTGGAACGGCATGGCCGACGGCACGGCGATCGGGCACATCCATCTGCAGGTCGGCGACATTCCGGAAGCGGATGGCTTCTATCGCGACGTTCTCGGCCTCAAGCTGATGGCGCGCTATCCCGGCGCAAGCTTCTTCGCGACCGGCGGCTACCATCATCATGTCGCGGCCAATATCTGGAACAGCCGCGGAGCAGGCCCGCGCGCCGACGGCATGACCGGCCTTTCCGACTTCACGATGCGCTTCAACGACAAGGCCTCACTCGACAACGCCGTTCAGGCGCTCGACAGGCTCGAGATCAAGACCGAGAAGCGCGACGGCGGCATCTTCCTCAAGGACCCCTGGGGTATCGGGCTGACGCTTTCGGCTTGAGATGCAGGTTCTGTCGCAGACCGCGCCGCCCTCCCCGGAACCAACATCCCGCCGACGCGTTCTCGTGCCGAGGCAATTCGGCTTCCGGGGACATTCCATAGATGGGCATCGCCAATGGCATCAAGAAACAGGCAAAAAAGATCGCGATTGGCGAGCGACGGACGAGCGCCTGGGCTGAGACACTGACCGCCGCGGCCGAAGAGATGCCACAGGCTCCCGCGCATCGCGTCGAGAAAGACGGCCTCGATATCAGCATGGCGTGGGCGGTCATCGGAATTTTCCTGATGCTTGGGCTCGCCGCCTTGTACCAGATGTCGCTGATCCTCATTCCGGTAACGCTTGCCGTCGTCGTCGGCATGATCCTGGGCATGGCGGCGGAGAAACTGAGCAGGCTCGGCGTACCGCGGATCACCAATGCGGTGATCCTTTCAAGCGCCGTTGCGCTGGTGATTTTCATTGTCGTCAGTTCGCTTGCGGGACCTTTGACGACGCTTGCCAACGAGGCTCCCGCCTTCATCGAGAAGACCATCACCCGGATTATCCCCTATCTGGAACGGATACGCTGGCTGCACATAACCGCGGAAACATTCCAGAGCGGGCCGACGTCGATCAACGCGCTGCTCGAAAACACCGGTAGCGTCCTGCATGTGGTGACGGCAAACCTGACGCCGGCCCTCGTGCAGACGCTGATTTTCTTTGCGGCGCTGCTGCTCTTCCTTTCCGGCCGCGTTCATCTGCGCAAGACGATCATCATGACCTTCCGGACGAGGCAGCAGCGCCTGGCGGCAATCCGCGTCATCAGCTCGGTCGAGCAGGTACTCGGCTTCTATTTCGCAACCGCCTCGATCATTTATGCCGCACTCGGCGTCATGATGACAGTGATCGCCTGGGCCGGCGGGCTCTCGGCGCCGGTTCTCTGGGGTTTTTTCGCCTTCCTGTCGAGCTTCATCCCCTATCTCGGCATCACCGTGATGACCCTGTCCGTCGCGGTCGCGGGCATCATCACGCACGACGGCATCGTCGCTGGCCTGTTGCCGGCAGCCGCGTTTTTCACCATCCACCTCGCGATGGAAAACCTGATCTTCCCCGCGGTCATGGGCCGGCGGCTTGAGATCAACCCGTTCTTCATCTTCATCGCGATCATCTTCTGGACGTGGCTGTGGGGCGCGGTCGGCGCCATGCTCGCGCTTCCTCTGTCGCTGATCGTCATGGCGATCGTCGACGAACTCTTCATCGAGGAGAAAGTGCAGCCGCAACTGCCGAAGTGATGGCAAAGCACCTGAGGACGCCGAGTATTACTGGGTCGTGCTGTCGTCGCCCATGTCCTCGACATCCTGCAGCCGGACGAATTGGGCGCCCCTGACCTTCAGATCAAGAAGCGCTTTTGCAACGCCCTCGCCCGCCGCGTGGGTCGGCTGATTGATGTGGGAGATGACGACATCGCCGTCCTTCGCAGAGGCGATGCGCTTTTCGGTGATCGAAGCGCCGAGAAGCGATCCGCCGTCGCCGTTCACGGAGTAGCCGGCAATGCGATAGCCCATCGCGCGGATCTCGGCGATTGCCGAAAGATCGTATTTCGCCGTCGAGCCGCGGAACCAGTGCGGCGGCGTGATGCCGGCAGCGCGCATCGCGTCGGCACCGCCCTCTACCTCCTGCTTGACGGCCTGCGGCGAGCCGGCGGCGGCGATGCCGTAGATCGAGACGGGCTTATCCACGGCCGGAATATGGTTCTGCCCGTGATTTTCGAGCTCGAAGAGATCGGGATTGTGCAGAAACACCGAGAGCGCCTGCGGATTGCGCTTCAGCCAGCGCCCGGTGACGAAAATCGTTGCCGGGATGCGCTCCTTCACCAGCGTCGAGATGATCCGGTCGTCTGCCTTGCCCATGCAGGCGTCGAAGGTGAGCGCGATGCGCGGATGGCTCGACGTACCGGAGCGCACGATATGCAGATGCGGCTCGACCAGCTTCGGCACCGCGATCTTCGGCGAGGCGGGAGGTGCCACAGGCATCGCGACGGGAGCGACAGCGGCCGCGAAGGCGGCCGAGACGGAGATTGCAAGCAGCAAGGGCACGAGGAGGATGCGGATCATGGAAAGTCAGTTTCTAATATCTCGATAAAAAAGCTTTATGCCTTGTCGCTGGAGGGAGCCATGCGGCCTGATGCCGCCACCTCTCCCTGGCCCGCCCGTCACAGGATTCCTGCGCTATTAGTGCAAAAGTGTTGGAAGAAGCTATTCGAACTCGATCATGAGGCTTTCAAGCGCTCCCCCTGCGCCTTCCTCGAAACCACCGCTTTGCTGCATTTCCATGGCAAACCTGGATCTTTCCGGGCCAGTCATCGAGCAGAAACCGCCCACTCGATAAATCGCAGCTTTTCGCTTGTCGACCAGACCGTAAAGTTCGTCCGCCACTTTCCTGGCCTCGCCGGTCAAATCCGGTGACCTCAGATAGCTGGCAAGCACCTCCGTCTGGGCAGCGATCGCCTCTAGAAAATTACACAGATACTGCAGCTCATCGAGCCCATGGGCGTAGACACGATGCCTGTTCGGCATCTTTGTGTCGTCGCACGGCTCGGTTACATCGACGTATCCCATCTTTGTCGCTCGTTTGAGCGCGACCATGGTTCTCCCCATCCTTTCAAGATGTTTGGAAAACCTCTCCTTGGGGATCCCGTCGGCGATCGCATCGCCAGATGATCTTGCAATTTTTCGAAAGAGGTCGCCCAGCCGCTCGAAAACGCGCCAGTCTTCAATTCTGGGATCTTCGTTCGCCATCGCCAGCCCCGGCATTGTGGCGACCCAAACGGAAGCAAGTAAAAAGGTTCTCCTGTCCATCACAGTTCCCCTCTTTCGAGATACGGGCCGAATTAGGTAGACAACGGAGATGCAGGCAAGATGAACTCGTAAAATCTACGGAACGGCCACGGGATCGCCGCTGGGCGTATGAACGCACCTTGGGGAGCCCTTGGATGCTTCAGAAAAACTACCACAAAACGAATCGCGCGAATATCAAGTTGCCCAGCCGCGCAGCCGCATCTCAATCGTACAAATAGTACTTCGTCCACTTATCCTTCGGCACCTTCTTGCCGATCTCGTACTGCAACTCGCGGACGTTAATGTGCTTCGGGCCGGTGATGCAGGAGTAGGAGAGATGATACCAGTCGCCCTTGCTGCGGAAGACGGCGCCGGGGGCTTCGAGGCGGTCTTCTGTCAGGACCGGGTCCTTGAAGGTGTAGGCGATGACCTTGTCCGGGCTGAAGCCGGTCTTGTCCTTGTTGATGCGGCTCATCGCCTCGGTGTCGCAGCTCTGTTCGAGGCGAGTGGCAGGATCGAGCTTTTCAAGCTGCTTCTTGATGGCAGGGTCAACTGCGAAGGCGGCGGAGGCAAGGCTCAGGAGAGCCATGGACAGGACCAGGCGTTTCGGCATTAAGGAATTCCTCTGTATGCTCATGCGGGAACCCGCTTGACTGGTACCCCCGAGCCAAAACGAAGCGTAAATTCCGCGCGACGGTAGCGGACATTCTTAAACAATGTGGTGACATCATGGCAACGTGAGGAAGTCTTCGATTCCCGCCGAGCTTATCCCCGATGGCTTGCACGGCGCTTGATCTGGCCTGTCCGCACCATTATCTCTTGCGCACCCCGCAATTCCGATCCGGAGCCTTTGCTTGTCCGTTTTCAAGAACCTGCCCACCCCGCCCGCAGCCCCGAAAAAGCCCGTCACCGACACCCGCCATGGCATCACCCGGACGGACGATTATGCCTGGCTGCGCGCCGATAACTGGCAGGCGATGTTCAAGGATCCATCGATCCTCGATCCCGAGATCCGCAAGCATCTGGAAGCGGAAAACGCCTACATGAACGCGGCGATGGAAGACACCAAGGCGCTGCAGAAGACGCTCTTTGCCGAAATGCGCGGCCGCATCAAGGAAGACGACAGCTCGGTTCCCATGAAGGACGGTGCTTATGCCTACGGCACGTTTTTCGTGACCGGCGGCGAGCAGCCGCGTTATTTCCGCATCCCGCGCGAAGCCAACGCCAAGGACGAGACGATCCGCTCTGTTCTCCTCGACGGTGACAAGGAAGCAGGCGGAAAGGCCTATTTCAGGCTCGCGGGCCTCGACCATTCGACCGACCACAGCCGCGGCATCTGGGGCTATGACGACAAGGGTTCGGAATTCTTCACGCTGAAGGTGCGCGACCTCGCAACCGGCGAGGACCTGCCCGACCGGATCGAGAACACCGGCGGCGGCGGCGTCTGGGCGCCCGACGGCAAGAGCTTCTTCTATTCGGCGCTGGACGAAAACCACCGGCCCTCCAAGGTCTTCCACCACATCCTCGGCCAGCCGCAATCCGAAGACCGGCTGGTCTACGAGGAAAAGGACGCCGGATTCTTCATGGGCGTCGGCGGCTCGCTGCTCGACGATTTCATCTACATCGACATCCACGACCACGAGACGAGCGAATACCGGCTGCTGTCGACCAAGGATCTGATGGCCGAGCCCAAGGTGGTGGCGAAGCGCCAGACCGGCATTGAATACGAGATGACCGAGGGCGGCGATGTCTTCTACATCCTCACCAATGACGGCGGCGCCAAGGATTTCAAGATCATGGAAGCGCCCGTTGAAAATCCGGGCAAGGAGAACTGGCGCGAGGTGGTGCCGCACAAGCCCGGCACCCTGATCCTCTCCCAGATGGCCTATGCGCGCCATCTCATCTGGCTGGAACGCAAGGACGGCCTGCCGCAAATCATGATCCGCGACCGGAAGACCGGCGAGGAACATGCGATCGCCTTTGCCGAAGAGGCCTATTCGCTGGGACTTTCGGGTGCTGCGGAATACGACACAGACACCATCCGCTTCTCCTATTCGTCGATGACGACGCCGAACCAGCTCTACGACTACAACATGGTGACGCGCAAGCGCACGCTCTTGAAGACGCAGGAAGTGCCTTCCGGCCATAATCCGGAAGACTATGTGACACGCCGCGTCTTCGCGCCGGCATGGGACGGCGTCGAGGTGCCGGTCACCCTGCTCTATCGCAAGGATACGCCGCTCGACGGCTCAGCTCCCTGCCTGCTCTACGGCTACGGCGCCTACGGCATCACCATTCCGGCGGGGTTCAATACCAATTGCCTGTCGCTTGTCGATCGCGGCTTCGTCTATGCCATCGCCCATATCCGCGGCGGCAAGGACAAGGGCTTCCAGTGGTACGAAGACGGCAAGATGGGCAAGAAGACCAACACGTTCAAGGACTTCGTCGCCGCCGCCGACTATCTGAATCAACAGAAGTTCACGTCCTACACTGGTATCATCGCCGAGGGCGGATCGGCGGGCGGCATGCTGATGGGGGCAATCGCCAACATGGCGCCGGAGAAGTTCGCCGGCATCATCGCCGCCGTGCCCTTCGTCGACGTCTTGAACACCATGCTTGACGACACGCTGCCGCTGACGCCGCCGGAATGGCCGGAATGGGGCAACCCGATCGACAGCAAGGACGGCTACCATCACATCGCCGGCTACTCGCCCTACGACAATGTCGGCAAGAAAGCCTATCCGCCGATCCTGGCGCTCGGCGGGCTGACCGATCCGCGCGTCACCTATTGGGAGCCGGCGAAGTGGGTCGCCAAGGTCCGCGACAAGACGACGGGCGCAGCACCGATCCTGCTCAAGACCAACATGGATGCCGGACACGGCGGCGCCTCGGGACGCTTCCAGCGGCTGGAGGAAATCGCCTTCGAATATGCGTTTGCAATCAAGGTGGCGGGGAAGATGTAAGATTTGGATGGGGCGTGCCGTGGGGCCCCCTCTGTCCTGCCGGACATCTCCCCCACAAGGAGGGAGATCACAAGTGGCTTTGGCTTCTCGCCTCATTGTCGATATGCCGTGCTGAAGCATTAGTTGTTTGGGGAAGCCCTTGCGCCCAGCCAATCTCCCCGCCTGTGGGGGAGATGCCGGCAGGGCAGAGGCGGGCCTGCGACCATTCTTGGAGGAAGAAATGCCCGTCTATGTCGCCCTGCTTCGTGCCATCAATGTCGGCGGGACCGGCGCCCTGCCGATGGCGGAGCTGAAAGCGATCTGCGAAGGATTGGGCTACACCGATATCAGGACCTACATCCAGAGCGGTAACGTCGTCTTCCGCTCGGATGACAGTGAAAAGGCAGCCGGCGAAAGGCTCGACGAGGCGCTTGGCGAAAAGCTCGGCAAGAAGCCGGGCGTGATGATCCGAAGCAGCAGGGAACTGCAGAAGATCGTCGACGGGTCGCCCTTCCCGGATGCCAAGCCGAATTTCCTGCTGGTGAACTTCCTGCCGGAAGCGGCGCCGAAAGATGCGCTTGAGAAAATGGTGGCACCGGATGGCGAGGAGGCAAGGATCGCCGGGCGCGAGATCTATGTGCACTATCCAATCGGCTCGGGAAAGTCCAAGCTGAAGCTTCCCGCGCTGAAGCCCGGCACCTCCCGCAACCTCAACACCGTTCGCAAGCTCGCCGAAATGGCCGCAGCGATGGAGGATAGCGGCTGATCCCTCACGCGGCTTGGGCCTCAGTGCCGGACGCCGTTGAGGTCGGACGCGCGGGGCTGGAAGAGCAGCTTGACGAAGGTCCTCAGCACCAAGATCTGCTCGGAGAGGCTGTTCGGTTCCTTCAGCGCCCTGGACAGGACGATGCCGCCTTCAATGACCGTCGAGACCATGTCGGCCAGCTGGTCGACATCGAGCGGTTCGCGCGGCGTGTAGACGGCCATGATTTCCTCGAACATGCCGCCGAAACGCCGGCGCCATGCGAGCACTGCGTTTTTGTTGGCTTCCTGTATCTCGCGATCGAAGAGGCGTTCGTAATAGCAGACGGTTGCGACGAGGCAGCCCGGATGGCCGTTCGGCAGGTCTGAAAGCAGTTCGGACAAGAGCTTGAGGCCGAGAAGGAAGGACTGCAGCGGATCGTCCATCAGCTCGCGAGCCCGGCTGAAGATCTCGTCGTAGATACGCTCGTCGTTTTCGATGTAGCGATTGAGCAGCGCCTTTGCGAGCTCGTTCTTGTCCCTGAAATGATAGAAGAAGCCGCTCTTGGTGATGCCGGTCTCGGCAATCAGCTCCTCGATGGAGGTGCCGCCGAATCCCTTCTGAAGCACCGCCGCTTCGGCGACGTCGAGAATACGGGTTCTTGTTTCCTCGCCCTTGCGCATGCGCCCTCCTGCACCGTCGGTACAGTTTTCGCCGTGACGCTACGCAAGACCCATGCCGTCCCGTTCATTAACCCATTGATTTCCGCCGCTAACCCGGAAACCGCCTTCAGTATACCGCAAGTGGGCTAGATTGGCAGGCTATAGCGAGAGAAATTTGATCGTCTGGATGATCCTACGGGACGAATGAGGGACGGGACGCTGAGATGAGCAAATACAGAAACAGGCTGCCGCAGTTAACGGGGCAAACATTCATCACCGACGGCGGCATGGAAACGTCGCTGATCTTCCATGAGGGCATCGAGCTTCCGCATTTCGCCTCCTTCGTCCTTCTCGCATCGCCCGACGGGCGGCGGAAGCTCAAGCATTACTATAGACCCTATCTCGATATCGCCCGGCAGCGCGGCACCGGCTTCGTACTCGATACGGCGACCTGGCGGGCCAGTGCCGACTGGGGCAACAAGCTCGGCTATTCTCCCGAGGCGCTGCGCGCCGCAAACGAGACGGCAGTCGACCTGGTTGCCGAACTTCGAGCCGAATTTGAGGGGCCGCAGAGGCCGATCGTCATCAGTGGTGCGATCGGCCCGCGCGGCGACGGCTACAAGGCGGGCTCGATGGACGCTTCCGAGGCCGAGGATTACCATGCCGAGCAGATCGCGACCTTCGCCGGAACGGAAGCGGACATGGTGTCGGCCGTCACGCTGAACAATATCGATGAGGCGATCGGTGTCGCCCGCGCCGCTAAGGCGCACGGAATCCCGTCTGCGATCGCCTTTACGGTGGAAACCGACGGCAGGCTCGTGACCGGGCGCAGTATTCAGGATGCGATCGAAACGACGGATTCGGCAACCGGCGGCGCTCCGGCCTACTACATGATCAACTGCGCGCACCCGAAGCATTTCGAGACGGCGCTCGATCATCGCAGCAGCTGGGTGAAGCGCATCTGGGGCATTCGCGCCAATGCCTCGGCGATGAGCCATGCCGAGCTTGACGAGAGTGAAACACTGGACGCCGGTGATCCGATCGATCTCGGGAATCGTTACCGCAGGCTGCTTGCCCGCATGCCGCATATACGCGTGCTCGGCGGGTGCTGCGGCACCGATCACCGGCACGTCGCAGCAATTTGCGAAGCATGCCTGCCGCCGCAGGCTGCAACCGCCTGAGGTATGTCAATGAAGACGATGGAAAATTGGCGGCCGAGCCACTTGTTTTATGAAGCAGTTCGCTATGCGTTCAACCGCAAGCAGAAACATGACGCCTTCGAGCTGTTCGATGCCGGGCTGATGCCTTTCGAGGGCCTCGACGGCCATCTGATGCGGGACATCGGCATCGGCCCGAACGGGCACCATGCCCATGTCAGCGATCTGCCGGCCGATACGCGCCAGCTGCGCCCGGATCAGGGCCTTTGCCCGGATGGCGCCTAGTGTCCGGCTCCGGAGCCGGCTTTGGCCGCGTGCCCGCTGATCTCAGCCCCTGCCGTGGGTGAGAATCGCAGATTCCAGAAGGTCGCGGTGAGCGAGATGATCGCGACGCCGATGAAGGCTGCGGAGAAATCACCAAGCTGCGGCACGAGATTGCCATTGACCGTCATCGAGCCGTGCAGGGCCAGCGCCCCGAGGCAGATACCGAGCGACAGCATGAGCTGCTGGAAGGTGGTGTAGAAGCTGGTGGCGGAGCTCATGCGCTCTGGGCCGATCTCGTCATAGGCGATCGTGTTGTAGGCCGTGAATTGAAACGACATGAAGAAGGCGCTGAGCACAAGGATGATGAAGATCAGCGGCATCGACCAGTCCGGCCGAAAGGCGGCACAGAGGCCGTAGCCGATCGTACCGATGATGCCATTGAGCACAAGACTGCGACGGAAACCGAGTCGGCGGAAGACGGCCTTGGCGAGCGGCTTCATGAAAAGCGCGCCGAGCGCGGTCGAGATGATGATCTGGCCGGCCGCCGCGGCCGAAAGGCCGAAGCCGATCTGGAAGAGCAGCGGCAGCAGGAAGGGCTGGGCGCCCTGGGTGATGCGCGTCAGCGAACCGGCGATAACCGAGGTGCCGAAGCTCGGCACCTTCATCAGCGAGAAATCCATGATCGGCGCCGGATGGTTGCGGGCGTGGCGCAGATAGGCAATGCCGAAGAGCAGGCCAACGGCGATCAGGAAGATCGAAAACGATCCCTCCCCGTCATGGCTCGACAGTTCGAAGCCGAAGAGCATCGAGCCGAGCGAAATGCCCGAGAGGATGAAGCCGATCGTATCGAAGGGACCGGCGGCCTTGCCCTTCAGCTCGTCGATATAGATCGAGACAAAGATCATGCCGATGATGCCGATCGGCACGTTGATATAGAAGATCCAGCGCCAGTCGAGATAGGTGACGATGAAGCCGCCGAGCGGCGGGCCGACGATGGGGCCGATCAGCGCCGGCACCAGCAGCCAGGACATGGCGCTGACCATGTCCTTGCGGGCGACACTGCGCATCAGCACCAGGCGGCCGACGGGCATCATCATGGCGCCGCCGATGCCCTGCAGCAAGCGGGCCAGCACGAGGAACGAGAGCGTGGGCGCGAAGGCGCAGAAGATGGAGCCGATCACGAAGACGGCGATGGCGGAGCGGAAGACGGTGCGGGAACCGAAACTGTCCGCCATGCGGCCGCTGGCGGGAATGAAGATCGCCAGACTCAGCAGGTAGGAGGTCAGCGCGATCGACATGGCGGGTGCGCTGACGCCGAAATCGCGCGCCATTGTCGGCAGCGCGGTCGCCAGCACGGTAGCATCGACGTTTTCCATCAGCATGGCGCACGCGACAATCATCGCGATCACCCGGAAATTGGGTGTTGCGCGCCGAACCATCGGCGCCTGGTAAATCTGATCCGACATCGTCAGGGATCACTCGCAATGGCGCGGCGGAGCACACGAGGCGACAGGACCGCGGGGGATGACATGGCAATGATGCCAAGGAGGGATGATTTGCTATACGCCTGCAATCATGGCAGCGCGATGTCTTTTATGGCATATCTGCTTTGACGGGTGGTAAATGGAAATCACCATTCCTTGCATTCCATTGCCCTTCGTGAAGGGATGGTTTGCGGGTAAAGGCGGCTTGCGTGGCCTGCCATGCGACCCTACCTATTAGCCATGACCTCTGCTCTTCAAAAAGACGCGCCGGCTGGCGCCTTTCCATTCGACAACAGCTATGCGCGGTTGCCGCCGAATTTCTTTGTGCGGCAGGCGCCGTCGCAGGCAGCCGAACCCCGGCTGATCAAGCTGAACGAAGAACTCGCCGCCGAGCTTCGGCTCGACGTCGAACTACTGAAGCGCGACGGCGCGGCGATCTTTTCCGGCAATCTTCTGCCTGATGGCGCCGACCCGCTGGCGATGGCCTATGCCGGGCACCAGTTCGGGGGGTTCGTGCCGCTTTTGGGCGACGGACGCGCGATCCTGCTCGGCGAGGTGATCGACCGGAACGGCAAGCGGCGGGACATCCAGTTGAAGGGCGCCGGGCAAACGCCGTTTTCACGGCGCGGCGACGGGCGCGCCGCGCTCGGGCCGGTGCTTCGCGAATATATCGTCAGCGAGGCGATGTATGCGCTCGGTGTTCCGGCGACCCGGGCGCTGGCGGCAGTGAAGACCGGACAGCCGGTCTATCGCGAGGAAGTGCTGCCGGGTGCCGTCTTCACGCGCGTTGCGGCAAGCCATATCCGGGTCGGCACCTTCCAGTTCTTCGCCGCCCGCGGCGATGCCGAAGGCATCAAGGCGCTGGCCGACTATGTGATCGAGCGGCATTATCCGGAGTTGAAGGATGCCGAGAACCCCTATCTGGCGCTTTACCGGGAGATCTGCGAACGGCAGGCGGCACTGATAGCCCGCTGGCTGCATGTCGGCTTCATCCATGGCGTGATGAATACCGACAACATGACGATATCAGGCGAGACCATCGATTTCGGCCCCTGTGCCTTCATGGATTCCTATGATCCGGCAACCGTGTTCTCCTCGATCGACCACCAGGGCCGATACGCCTATGCAAACCAGCCGGGCATCGGACAGTGGAACCTTGCACGCCTCGGCGAGACCCTGCTGCCGCTTTTCGATGCGGACCAGGAGAAAGCCCTCGAACTCGCGAACGAGGTCATCAAGCTCTATGGCGAGCGCTTCCAGGCGCATTGGCTTTCCGGCATGCGCCGCAAGATCGGCGTCGTTTCCGAAGAGGACGGCGATCTGGAGCTGACCCAATCGCTGCTGGCGCTGATGCAGGCGGGACAGGCGGATTTCACGCTGACCTTCCGGCGCCTCTCCGCGCTTGCCGGCGACGATGCGGCGGAAGCGGCCTTTACCGCGAGCTTCCGCGAGCCCGAGGCTTGCGGCGAATGGCTGGCGCGCTGGCGCGAGCGGCTGTCGCGCGATCCGCAATCGCCGGCAGAACGCACGGATCAGATGCGCAAGGTCAACCCGGCCTTCATTCCCCGCAATCACCGCGTCGAGCAGGCGATCCTTGCCGCGACCGAGGATGGCGATTTTTCGCTGTTCGAGGCGCTGCTGACCGTGCTCGCCAAGCCCTATGACGACCAGCCGGCGTTTGCGGCCTACATGGAACCGCCGCAGCCGGACGAGCGGGTGCTGCAGACGTTCTGCGGAACGTGATTTCAACTATATGCAATATTAACTGGAGATAGTGATGACCGACCTTCTCGACATTCCGGTCAAGACCGTTCAGGGGCGCGAGACGACGCTCAACGACTTTCGCGGACACGTGCTACTCATCGTCAACGTCGCCTCCAAATGCGGGCTGACGGTGCAGTATGAAGGGCTGGAAAAGCTCTATGCCGATAAGCGCGAGAGAGGCTTCGTCATCGCCGGCTTCCCGGCGAACGACTTTAAAGGCCAGGAGCCGGGCACCGACGCGGAAATCCTGGAATTCTGCACCAGCACCTACGGCGTCGATTTTCCGATGTTTTCCAAGGTTGTCGTCAAGGGGCCGGACAAGCATCCGCTCTACAAGGCCCTGACGACATCAGGCATGGAAACCACAGGCGAAGGGCCAATGCGCGAGCGACTGAAAGACTATGGCATGGATTTTCCCGATAACGGCGAAATCCTCTGGAATTTCGAGAAATTCCTGATCGGCCGCGACGGCAGGATCGTTGCCCGCTTCGCCCCCGACGTGACGGCGGATGACAGCCGCCTCGTCTCGGCAATCGACCGGGAGCTAGCAAAGGCGACCTAGCGCCGTGACGGGGGTGCCATGAGAAACGCCTGCTGGGTTGGGGGTGCCTCGCCCTGCTCAATGACGACGTTGAAGACGCGGACCGGCCGGTTGGCACCCGCCGCAGTCTGACTATCGATAGATGAGCCAGTCCTTGGGCACGCGCGCGACGCTTGCGGCACCAATCCTTTCATGGGAACTCGACGCAGCACTGCCGAATTGTATGGCGAATACCACCAAACGGCGGCTTGCGGCCCAAAGCAGACCTGGATGACGCTGAGCCGCCAATCGGGGAGACCCACTATTGCAAGAAGCGACCAAGGTTCAAAAGGCCGAACCTTGGTGCTCACGTTAGTGCGCGCGCACCCCCGCGGATGTCGTTCCGGTGCTGTGGAAGGCCCTGTTCAATAGGGCGATAACGAGAGCGGGGATCAGAAGGAAAAGCAGCGACCACGGCAATGCCGAAGCGCCAAGGTTCTGCAAGACCAGCCCGCCGCCGAATGCACCTGCGGCAATGGCGATGTTCCAGACTGTCACGATGATAGCTGCCGCCGTGTCGGCAGCCGGACCCGCCGCGCGGATTAGAGCGGTCTGGAAAATCGTGCTTGCTCCGCCAAAGGCAAGGCCCCAGATGGCAGCCGCCCCATAAACAACCAGAGGGGAGACGGCACCGATCGTCAGCAGCAGCGCGGCAGCAATGAAGAGGCCGACGTCAACCACGGTGAGCAATCTGAGTGCCCGGTCAATGGTCGCGCCGACGATCGCGATGCCAGCCAGTGAAACGATGCCGAAGGTCAGCAGAACGCGATCGGTCTGACCGCTCGCTCCGACGGTATCCAGAAGCGGCGCGATATAGGTGTAGAGAATGTTCTGCGCCAGCACATAGGCCAGGATGGTCACAAGCACAGGCAGGATGCCTGGCATCAGGATGACCTTCCACAGCGAAAGCTGCTGCCCGCCTTTTTGTTCTCCGGCAAAATCAGGCACCTTCACGAGCACCCAGCCTATGAGCAGAACGGCGATAAGCGTCATGAGACCAAACGCGACGCGCCAGCCTAACGCAATTCCGATGAAGGTGCCGGCCGGAATGCCGATCGACAGAGCCACCGGAATCCCGGCAAGTGCAATAGCCATAGCCCGCCCGGTCAGGTGTGCCGGCGCCATGCGCACGGCATAGGGCGTCATCAGGGCCCAAAGCAGCCCTGCGGAAACGCCTCCCAGGAAGCGAGCAACCAGAATGACGGCAAAGTTGCTAAAAAGGGCTGTGACAGAATTGGCAATTGCGAAGCCAACAATCGTCATGATGAGAAGCGATCGTCTCCGCCAGCTGCGCGTCGCCGCCGTCAGCGGGATAGCCGCCAGAAGGGAGCCGATGGCGTAGACTGAAATGAGTTGTCCCGCCCAAGATTCGCTGACGCCCAGGTCGGAGCCCATCTGGGGCAAAAGACCGGCTGGCAGAGCCTCGGTGAGGGTTACCAGAAAGCTCGTTGTGGCGAGCGCCAGAAGGCCCAGAAGTGGCAGGCCGGAGCGAGCCCCCTCAGCGGCTGTGGTCGCTTGGGCGGTCATAGTCGTGCCCCTCCCGTCAGGCGTTCGGTGTAGTCGCAGCTGACGATCGTCAAAAAGCTTGTGGAATGCGGCACTCGCCGGCCGGCTTCGTGGCCGGGCTCAAGCCTGCTGCTCGAGATGCCGCCGTTCTCAAAATCGTCCACTCGAATCTTTCCGTATCTCATCGCTATTTCTTTCCATCGTTTCCGGCCCGCTTGCGCGACCAACCAAGAAATAGCGAAGCAACTAATCAAGAAAAACAGCCCGGCATTCCGGTGACTGCGGAACCAAATTCCGTTATACCAGCCAAATGGAACATCTCGGCACCATGAGCTTGTTTGTACACGCCGCGGAAACTGGCAGTTTCGTTGCCGCCGGCCGGCAGGCAGGGCTGTCGGCGTCTGCCGTAGGCAAGGCAGTCGCGCGCCTCGAACAACGCTTGGGGGTGCGGCTCTTTCATCGCAACACGCGCAATATGACTCTGACAGAAGAAGGGCGGCTGTTTCTCGATCGTTGCCATCGGATCTTTGAGGAAATCGAAGCGGCGGAGATGGAGCTGACCCAGACGGTGGCCGCGCCGAACGGTAGGTTGCGGGTTAGTTTACCGATGGTGGGCATGCTCCTGATGCCGGTTATTGCTGACTTCATGACGGCATATCCGGCCGTCACACTCGACCTCGACTTCACCGACCGCCTGGTCGACGTGATTGAGGAGGGATTCGACGTGGTGATCAGGACGGGAGTTGCAAATGACAGCCGCCTGATGCGCAAGAGCTTGGGAAGGTTTCGCTCCAAGCTGGTGGCATCGCCCGCTTACATCGGCCGGCGCGGCATACCTAGCTCGCCCGCTGATCTGGCGTGGCACGATTGTCTTCGGCAGCGCTCCCAATCTACGCGCAAGATCATCGACTGGCCGCTGAAAACCGGCGGTGGCGTCATTGCGATCCCAGAGACCATGAGTGCCAACACCATAGAGCCGCTGGTGCACCTAGCTGAAAAGGGCTTCGGCATCGCCGCTATGCCGCCCTTTGCCGTCGCCGCCCAAATTGAAGCTGGATCGCTGGTGTCCTTTTTGGACGACCACATCCTTACGACTGGCGAGCTGGCGGCATTATGGCCGACCAGCAGGCAACTCTCCCCCCGCATTCGTGCTTTTGTGACGTTTCTTACCGGGCATCTTCAGGTCGACGACGGGCCGGGTTGATCGGAGTCTGCTCATGGCGCAATGCGGACACGGTGCCATGACTGCTACCCTCAATGACGACGCTGAAGACGCGGATCGGCCGTGTTGGCAAGCCGCCGCAGTCTGACTATCGATAGATGAGCCAGTCCTTGGGCACGTGCGAGACGTTCGCCACGCCATGTATGGAGACATTGTCTCCGCCCGATGCCTTTGCCATGCCCAGCGCCTGCTCGGCGAATGCGATAAGGGCATCAGCCGTCCGGGCCTCCTTCGACATACATATCCCGACCGAGAATGAAAGCGCAGCGCAGCGTTTTCCCGATACCGGGTGCACGACCGGAAGTCCCTTCAGTCGATCGCGCAGCCTGTCGATGAGCCGCATGATTTCCGTCTCGTCTGCGGTTCGGAAAATGAAACCGAAGCGACCTCGATCGAAACGGCAGGCCAGGTCCTCTTTGCTGAACAGCGTCCGGATCAGCTCACCGATACCGTTGAGGACGGGTTCCAGGAGGTTCGGAATAGCGGCAACAGTCTCATAGCCGTCAATGTCCGCAAAGGCCACTCCACACAAGTCAGGCAGCCCTGACTTCTCGTAGATCTTGGCCAGTTCCTTGTTGAACACACGGCGGTTGCCCAGCCCGGTCACCGTATCGACAAATCTGGCGGCATTCGCCGCGGCTGTCTCGTGCTGCACCTGCTCGAGCTTCTGGGATTTCTCCACCACCTTCGAGGCGAGCATTGCACTTTGTGCCTCGCGAGCGTGTGTCGCCGAACTCACCGATTGCAGCGATCGCGTGAGTGCGACCTTGTCCGTCACATCATTGGCTTCGAAAATCCTGGCGGCTTGGCTGATAACACTTCCATAGCGCGTCAATGCTGACTTTTCCTCGTCGAGCAGCGAGAGAATGCTCTGCAACTCCTGTTGCACCTGGCCCGAACGTGTCTCAAGCAGACTGCCTTCGAAGTGATGAGGCAGGTAACGCCGGCCAATCGCATCCAGGGCGTCCTGCGTCTTGACCGTGCCAAGCGACCTGAGTTCGCGGGTGAGATCCGGGCTGTTGCCGGTCATCGCCTCGAACACGAGTTCGTAGTTCCGCGGCAGTCCCTCGATACCTAGTTGTTGCAAGACCGTTGCAACGCGAAAGGCCAGATTCGTGGGCGTATTGGGCTGCACCAGATGCTCTCCAACGTGACTTTGCGTTTACCACCGACGACACGGGCCGGGTCATGGCCAGCCGGGTCGCTATTGCAAGCAAGGGAGCTTTCTGCGACGGCCTTCGGCCGTGCCGGAAAGCATAAGAGAGATGCATGATAGAGAACCGCAGGAGCATCATGCTCGAGCGGCAAGCAACGTCTGGTAGCAATATTAAGCGTACCTAATTAAGGCGAAGTAAATGCGAAATCCGGAACAGGAGGGCACGAAACTTCTGGCAGGCGTTTTGTTCTCGCGGGAGAAAGATCCTTCAGATTCCCTGAATTCCTTCGCGAAAATGGAGCTCCAGCTTGAATTAGTAACGCATAAGTTACGATTCGCTAATACGTTCACGCGAAAATAGGTGGAACTCGTAGCAACTGGCGGAAACCATGTTTGTCGTATCAGTCGTCGATGATGGGCAAGAGCGCAACCTCGTCGCCACCAAGGTCTGGATGGAAGACGGCGTCGTCGTCGTGCAGGCCGGCGGAAAGCAGCATGCATTTCCCGCCTCAAGCCTCGTCGAAATCATGGCGATCGAAAAAGAATACGAGCGGGAAGACCGCTGGGGCCAGCGACGAAGAGCGATGATCAACTGACAGCAATCCTTCGTCCTGCTGCGGCGGCTTGGCTACCCAATTCAGCAGCCGATCCCCGCGTCAAAATGTGGCCATTGAAAGGCATGTCCGCCGCCCTAAGTGGCTGATTCTGCGGCATTGTCCGCGGTCCACCATGCCCAGCTCACCTCAGCGGGAGACCGGCTTTATGGCAATCGTCATTACTTCCATCCTTTTTCTCATCATTGGACTGGCGCTCGGCGGCGGCGGGCTGTGGCTCGTGACGCTCGGCGGCAGCGTCTTTTACCTGTTTGCAGGCTTGATGTTCATTGCGACGGCCGCGCTTCTCCTTTTGCGCAGGGCCGCCGCGCTCTGGGTCTATGCGGCGCTGGTTGTCGTCGCGCTCATCTGGGCGGTGTGGGAAGTCGGCTTCGACTGGTGGCAGCTCGGACCGCGCGGCGGGCTGATCATCCTGCTCGGCCTCTGGTTGCTGACGCCGTGGATCCGGCGGCCGCTCGGGTTTTCGAGCCCGAGTGGCCTTCCCTACCCCGCCAATCCCTGGCCGCTCGCCGTGCCCGTCATTATCGCCGTTCTCGTTGCCGGCTATTCGATGACCACCGATCCGCACAGCCTTGCCGGCGATCTGCCGACTGGGGTCGTGGCAGCCGCCCCGCCCTTCGGAGGCAATGTGCCGGATGGCGAGTGGCATCAATATGGCCGCACGCCTTTCGGCCAGCGCTACTCGCCGCTCGACCAGATCAACAAGGACAATGTCAAGGACCTCAAGGTCGCCTGGCAGTACCAGACCGGCGACGTCAAGCAGCCCGGCGATATCGGCGAGACCACCTATCAAGTGACGCCGCTGAAGGTCGGCGACACGCTCTACCTTTGCACGCCGCACAACTGGGCAATCGCGCTCGACGCGAAGACCGGGAAGGAGAAGTGGAAATACGATTCCAATTCCGGCTTGAACCCCGACCGTCAGCACCAGACCTGCCGTGGCGTGACCTATTATGCCGATCCGGCAACCGCAGCCGGCCAGCCCTGCGCCGAGCGCGTCTATCTGCCGACTTCGGATGCCCGATTGATCGCGCTTGACGCGGCCAACGGCAAGGTGTGCGAAAACTTCGCCGACAAGGGCACGCTGCATCTCGAGACCGGCATGAAATACAATCCGGCCGGCTATTACTATTCCACCTCGCCGCCGGTCGCCGTCGCCGGCAAGATCATCGTCGGCGGGGCCGTCAACGACAACTATTCGACCACGGAGCAATCCGGCGTCATCCGCGCCTTCGACATCAATACCGGCGCCCTCATCTGGAACTGGGACTCTGGCAATCCGGACCAGACCACCCCCTTGCCCGAAGGTCAGACCTACGTGACCAACTCGCCGAACAGCTGGTCCGTCTCCAGCGTCGACGAAGGGCTTGGCATGATCTTTGTTCCGCTCGGCAACCAGGTGCCGGACCAGCTTGGCATGAACCGCAGCGCCAATGTCGAGAAGTTCTCCTCCTCGGTCATTGCCCTCGACATCAATACCGGCCAGGTGAAATGGGTGAGGCAGTTCGTCCACCATGATCTCTGGGACATGGACGTACCGGCGCAACCGGTGCTCTTCGACATGACGAAGCCGGACGGCGGCGTCGTGCCTGCACTGGTCGCGCCGACGAAACAAGGGGACCTTTATGTGCTTGACCGGCGCAGCGGCGAGCCAATCTTTCCCGTGAAGGAAATCCCCGCACCATCAGGCGCAATTCCCGAGGACCATACGGCGCCGACTCAGCCGATTTCGGACCTCACCTTCACGCCCGATCCGCTGAAGGAAAAGGACATGTGGGGGGTCACGCTGTTCGATCAGCTCGCTTGCCGCATCGAGTTCCACCGCTACAAGTATGAGGGCCGCTATACGCCTCCGTCGCTTGTCGGCTCGATCATCTATCCGGGCAATTTCGGCACGTTCAACTGGGGCAGCGTCGCGGTCGATCCGGAGCGGCAGATCATGTTTGGCATGCCGACCTATCTCGCCTTCACCTCGCGGCTGGTGCCCGCCGCCGATATCCCGCCGCGCGGACAGGACGAAAAGGGCAGCGAGCAGGGTTTGAACCGCAACGACGGAGCGCCCTATGGCGTTTTCCTGGGGCCGTTCCTCGGCCCGCTGCAGATCCCCTGCCAGGCGCCGCCATGGGGCTATGTCGCGGGCGTGGATCTGAGGACTGGCAAGATCGCCTACATGCACAAGAACGGCACGGTGCATGACATGACGCCGCTGCCGCTGCCCTTCAAGGTCGGCGTGCCGGGCATCGGCGGGCCAATGCTCACCAAGGGCGGGGTCGCCTTCCTCGGCGCTGCCGTCGACGATTACCTGCGCGCCTACGACGCCACCAACGGCCGCCAGCTGTGGGAAGCGCGGCTTCCGGCCGGCGGCCAGGCAACGCCGATGACCTATACGACCAGCGACAACAAGCAGTATGTCGTGATGGTCGCGGGCGGGCATGGATCGGTGGGAACGAAGCCTGGTGACTACGTGATTGCCTATACACTGCCGTAAGGGGCTCATCTCTTTTCCCGTCGAGGGAAGAGATCGCCGCTTTCTGCCGCTCCGGCGTCGCACGCAAGCTCCGGGCAGGCTCGCGGGTACAATCTTCCCTCGAAATTTTTCGAGGGGACAATTTTCATGAAGATCGGAGACAGCATTTCCAGCTATTACGGGCTCGGCAGCCTTTTTGCGCAGCAGAGCCAGTCCAAGACCCAGCAGGGCGGGGATTTCGACATGGGTGTTGCCCGAAGCGGTGCCGGTCCCGAGCCTGCCTATACGCCGCCTTCCCTCTCCAAGGCCATGTGGGACATGCAGCCGGCGGGCGATACGACGATTGCCGAGGAAACGGACGCGGATCGCGAGGCGAAGGCGCGTCACGACCAGCTTGTCAGCGACTTCTCGGAATATGCGAACATGTCGCCGGCAGAGATGATCCGCAAACGGATCCTCGACCAGCTCGGCCTCGACGAGAACAGCCTGAAGGCGATGCCGCCGGAAGAGCGTGCCGCAGTCGAAAAGCAGATCGCCGACGCCATCAAGCGCGAGCTGACCGGCATCGACGGCGGCGACAGCAATTCGGCAACCTCGGACGTGCCGCAGACCGCATCGAATACGGACGCGCAGAACGCCTGAGTTCGGTTTCACCTGAGATTTTGATTCAAGCCGATGCGGCGGAGATTCATCTCACCGCCGTATCTTTCTGAATTTCCTGATTATCCTGCCATGCTCGCGACGATCTTCGCGACCTCGGCAAAAACGGGGTTCAGCTCGTTCACCGGCGCAGTTGCTTCCGCCACGTAGGCCGTCACGAGAATGGGACCGCGATCGTTCGGCCAGATGATGGCAACGTCCGCGGCCGTGCCACCGGAGCCGGTGCCGGTCTTGTCCCCCACCTTCCAGCCATCAGGCAAGCCGGCGCGCAGGCGCGCGCCGCCGGTGGTGCTTGCCACCATCCAGTCGATCAGCGTTGCGCGCGACGGCTCGGAAAGCACCGAGCCGAGCGCGACGTTTCCGAGCGTGTCGAGCATTGCGTCGGGCGTCGTCGTGTCGCGCGGGTCGTCCTTCTTTCCCTCGTTGAGGGCCGTCTCCCAGCGATCGAGGCGGGTCGAGCTGTCGCCGATCGAGCGCAGCCACTTGGTCAGCGCCTCCGGACCGCCGAAGCTTTCCAGCAGCAGATTGCCGGCGGTATTGTCGCTGAGGGTGATGGCCGCCTTGCAGAGCTCGCCGACGCTCATGCCCTCGCCGCCGACGTGTTTTTCCGTCTCCGGCGAATAGGAAACCAGCTTGCCTTGATCATAGATCACCCGGCGTTCGAGGTTTTCCGCTCCCTTGTCGACGCGTGATAGCACCATGGCCGAAGCGAGGACCTTGAAGGTGCTGCACATGGGGAAGCGCTCGGTCTGGCGAAAGCCGAGCGTGATATTCGTCTCCGTATCGATGACGGAAACGCCGAGCCTGCCGCCGGTGCGCTTCTCGAGGTCCGCAAATCGGCGGTCGATGTCCTCATCGCTCTCGGCAGCGCGGGCGAAAGGGGAAAGGCCCAGTGCTGGAACGAGCATCGCCGCACCCAAAAGCGTGCGGCGATGGATCGAAAATTCTTTCATGAAATCCCTCCGGCAGAATCAACAGCCAAAGAGCTAGGCGCCGATTGTGGCGCCTTGTCGTCACATGCGCTCAATCAAGCCGCCTGCAGCTGGGTGACCTCGACGGTGACATGCGAAAGCTCATGGAGCTCTTCCAGCTTCGCCCGATAGAAGGCGGGCTCGCGCGCCTCGGAGGTTGTGACGGCGACGATGGCGGCGTGGTGGCCGGGACCGACCTGCCAGACATGCAGGTCCGTGATCCGGTCGCCGCCGGCTTCGATCACCTGGCGGATTTCGTCGGGGAGATCTTCCCCATCGGCAATCACATCGAGAAGCACGCGGCCGGAGGACTTCATCAGGCCCCAGGACCACTGTGCGATGATAATGCCGCCAACAATCCCCATCAGCGGATCGAGCCAGAGCCAGCCGTAGATGCTGCCGAAAGACAGCGCGGCAATGGCGAGCACCGAGGTCAGCGCATCGGCGATGACATGGATGTAGGCCGCGCGCAGATTGTTGTCGGATGCCCGGCCATGGTGGGCGTGATCGCCGTGATGATGATGGTCATGATGATGGCTGTGACCATGATCGTGACCATGGTGATGGTGGTCGTCCTTGAGTAGCCAGGCGCTGGCAAGATTGACCGCGAGACCGACGACGGCAACGCCGATGGCCTGCGCGAAGCTGATCGGCACCGGATGGGTGATGCGCACGAAGCTCTCCCAGGCCATCAGCAGCGCGATCATGGCGAGAATGATGGCGCTCGCAAATCCCGCCAGATCGCCGAGCTTGCCGGTGCCGAAGGTAAACCGGGGATTGCGCGCCTGCCTGCGTGCATAGAGATAGGCAACGGCGGAGATCAGAAGCGCGCTTGCATGCGTCGACATATGCCAGCCGTCGGCGACGAGCGCCATCGAGCCGTAATACGTACCGGCGCCGATTTCGACGACCATCATCACCGCCGTCAGGGCGATCACGAACCAGACGCGGCGCTCGTTGCGCTCGTGGTCGGCCCCGAGGAAGACGTGTTCATGTTCCAGCATTCGTGCGCTCATCGCGCGCTCCTTCGATTCTCGTCAGCGGATGTAGGTCCGCAGCACTTCCGAAATTTCCCCGACCGCCTGTGTCCGCGCCGCTTCGTCGGCGGCCTGCAGCACGTGTTCGTGCAGGTGATCGTCCAGCACCTCGCCCGTCAGCCCGTTCAGCGCGCCGCGGATCGAGGCCAGCAGTTGCAGGATGTCGCCGCAGGGACGCTCGGCCTCCAACGCCCTCTCGACGGCCTCGAGCTGCCCCTTGAGGCGGCTGACGCGGGCGATGAGCTTCTTCTTCTGGTGGGTCGTGTGGGACATGGCAGCCTTCAATTTAATATAGGGGGGTATAGTATATTCAGCCGAAAAAGGGAAGTGAAACTTGCGTGTTCCCCGCGGCAATATCCCCTTCTCCGCTGCTGGGGAGAAGGGGAGAACGACCGCTATGGCGCCGCCGGTAATCGGCCCGTCAACCCGCTACAGCGTCTTCGCACCCGCCATTTTGGTGAACACCTGCACGCGCTTCCAGCGCAGCGTGCCGGGCTTGTATTTCTTCAGCCACTCCCGGGTTTCGCTCTCGTCCAGAAAGAGGCTTGCGCTGCCGTCGGCCGAAGCATTCGCCTGGCCATCGCTCCGCCCAGCCATGACCTCCTGGATCGACCGGAAATAATAGTGGTTGAACAGGCGGTTGAACTCGGTGAAGTAGATATCGGCGACGCGTTCGCTGCCGCGGATCAAGAGCATGTTCTCGTCGTTGCTGTTGGTGGAGTCCTCAGAGAAATTCGCCGAACCGGTGATGACGATCGGGTCGGGGCCGAGCGGATCCTTTAGCAGAAACTTCGAGTGGACGTAGGCCACATGCTGATTGAGCTCCAGCGCCCGCGCATTGGTTTCCCGCGTCCACTGATAGACCGGATCGCGCAGGAACGATCCCCAGGCCTGATAGACGTTCTGTTTCGCGTTCAGCGGCACGAAAGGATCGCTGGCGCGGGGATTGGGCTTGTCCTGTTTTTCCAGAAGCAGAAAGAGCACGGGACGCTGCGGCATGTTGGCTGCGGTGTTGTCGACAAGTGCAGCCTTGAATTTCTTATTTATGCCGAAAGCAAGCGTGATGCCGCCATAATCGGTGGCGGAATCCAGTGCGTCGACATACATGTCGAGCACCTTGCTTCCCGAACGCGGACTGAAAACGCTCGATACGCCGGCCGGAATATCCTCCCAGTCCGCGGGAACCACCGCCAGCGCCATCACGGCGTCGCGATAGGCCTTGCGCTTGGCATCGGATACGGGTCTCGTTTCGCCCTCGACCGCCCCAGGGTCACCCACGAGAATCTCCCAGTAGGCTTTGAAGGCCAATGCAACATCCGTGTTGCGCACCCAATGGCCGACATTCGTCTGCCCATGGATGCCGCCCATCGACATATTGGTCGAGCCGGTCCAGACTTCCTTTGGTTCCTGCGCGGCGCCTTTCAGCAGGACCAGGAACTTGTTGTGCTGGATGTTGTTCGGGTTGTTTTCCCGCCAGCGGGCAATCGCCGCTGCAGGCAACCCGGCCTTTTCGACGGTAGCCTTGTTGTCCTCGCGCGGAAAGCTTGGATGGAACTTGCCCTTCTTGTCGGTGTATTCATTGATCTTCGCGTCGAGGATGAGCTTGACGGTGACGCCGCGATCGATGGCGGCCTTGAGACGTTCGGCGACCGGCAGGTAGCGGAATTCGTAGAAGCATCCGAGGAGCGTATCGCCGGCCTGCGCCTGATCGATAAACCTGAAAAGCGCCTCGTCGAGGTCGCGGCTCAGCCATTGCAACGCTTCAAGACGCTTCTCCGCCGGCTTCAGATCGTCAGGCTTGTGGTTGCCGAAACGGCGCTGATAGGCCTGGCTGCTGGCGACGCCGCGGTTGAAGAAGATGTCGTGCTCGAGATCTGTGAAAAGCGGCTCCGTCTTGACGACGATCTTCACGGGCGGCGCGCTGCGGTCGATGTTCTTCGGCTCGCCTTTCAGCGGGTAGAAGAAATATTCGTAGCGCCGGTCGGGCTTCGCGGTGAAATCGTCCCAGACGAAACTCTGCACCGGATGATCGTAGGTGGTGACGATCGTCTTCTCGTCCGGCTGCTGGATGACGCTCGCGAAGACCTCATGCCGTAGACGAAATAGCGCTGATTTTCCGTTGGGTCGTATCGCTCGACCGCGAAACCCAAGAGGCCTTTCGTATCGGCGTTCTCATAGTCGATCGCGAATGAGACGGTGTTGACGCCGGTAACTGCGAAAATGCGATATCCGTCAACTTCCTTGGAAACGAAACGCATGATTCCCCTCCGTAAAAGCGTTCGTCTGGAAAATGAGATTTCTACATAAAGCTGCGTTGCCACGTTACACAACTTAACGGACAGTATCCATCGTTGATGACACCCCATTGACAAACGGTCCGTTCTGGAGAATCTATCGCACATGATCAAGAACGCGCATCACTCCCGCTCGTATTTTTGGCTGTACCTGTAAGGGGCGGCCGACAGATCATATTGTCAACAAGCCGCCGTCAGGCGGCTTTGTTGTATCGGCAGCGTCCTGACGGCAGAACACAGATAGGACGCGAAGGCCATGATTGAAATCGAAGACAGCGAAGTCTCACTGATCCGCCCGCCGGTGGTCACCATCCGCGCGGCAAAGCCGCGGGACCTGCCCGCACTCAACGACATGATCGCCCTGCTTGCCGCCCATCATGGCGATGCGGCCATGGCGACGCCGGAACAGCTGGAGCGCGACCTCTTCGGCCCCGTTCCCTGGATTACCGCGCTGGTCGCCGAAACCACCGACGGGCTGATTGGCTACGCGATCCTCGTACCGCTCTACAGGGCGCAGGAAGGCAAGCGCGGCATGGACCTGCATCACCTCTTCGTCCGCGACGGCCATCGCGGCCACGGTATTGGCCACCATCTCGTCAACCGCGCCCGCGAAATGGCGAAGACTGCCGGCTGCGACTACCTTTCGGTCAGCGCCGCGACCGGGAACATCCAGGCGCATCGCTTCTACCAGCATATGGACTTCACCCCTCGACCGGTGACCGGCATGCGCTATATGCAGGCGCTGGCTTGAACGCCTGCCGTTCCGGTTCACGAGGGAGAGATTGCATGACACGGCTTGCAGTGGTTCTGACGGAGGCTTTCGCGGATTGGGAGGTCGGGCAGCTGACGGCTTCTGCCCGCACCGAGTTCGGTTTCGACGTGGTGACCGCGTCGCCCGGCGGTGCGGAAGTGCGCTCCATGGGCGGCCTGCGCGTGACGCCTGATACGGCGGCCGAAGCACTGCGCGCCGACGCTTTCGACGGGCTCGTGCTTTGCGGCGGCATGATATGGGAAACCGAAAAAGCGCCGGATCTGAAGCCTGTCATCGACGATTTCATGGCGCGCGGCAAGCTGGTCGCGGGGATCTGCGGAGCGACGCTGGCGCTCGCCAGGGCGGGTGCGCTGAACAATGCCGCGCATACGAGCAACGCCTTGCGCTTCATCACCGATCTGCCCGGTTACTCCGGACACGCGCATTACAACGACGTGCCGACCGCGGTGCGCGGCGGAATGGTGGTCACCGCTCCCGGCTCGGCGCCAACCACCTTTGCCGCCGAAATCTACCGGGCACTGGATTTCCGCAACGAAGACCTCGATCAATATCTGTTGATGTTCGGCGCCGAACATCAGCCGAAGGCGGCCTAAAGCGCGTCGCGATCTTTTAGATTCGCTGAGCGCGCTTTAATTCTTTGTTTTCACGCATGTCTTTCGCCCGGAACCGGTTCCCACTTTCGGGAGACATGCTTTAGGCTCATTCATCGTATGACGGGCTCGCCGTGAAACCGCCGGCGAGAAGGTTTCGACACGCCAAATCCCACTTCCATCATCAGTCGCGGCGCCGCCTTTGCGACGGTTCCCATATGGAAGCCGAAAGGATCCTCGACGAAACCATGACCCGCCTTTCCGGTCAGCGTCACGGCGTTGTCCGGTCCGTAGAAATCGAGGATTTCACCTGCCGGGTGGCCGACAAGAAGCGTCAGCTGGTGTTTGAGCCGCCGGCGGTTATGGCTCCCTTTGACGTAAACATGCGGGCCGGTGTTTTCATCGACATCGACCAGGTAGAAGAAGAACTTCAGCATACGCCAGTCGTCCAGGTCGAAATGGTATTTGTCCAGCGATGCCAGGCTGCGGTCCGCTTCGCTCGCCTTTGTCGGAAAACTCCACCAGATGCGCGTGGTAATCAGTTGGGCCTGGGCGCCAAGATATTGTCTTGCGACCGCCGAAAGCAGCGGATCGCGCTGGACCGCAAGGACCGCTTCGCAATCCAACGCGCGTTCGAAGTGGTGGCCGCTGAGAATGGGTCGACCGTGCCTTTCTTCGGTATCACCGTGCTGCGGAGCCAAAAATTCTATTCTGCGATCGAAGTTACCGAAGCACGGTGTTTCGCTCGCGAATCTCGCGATTTCGCGGTGAATGCCGTCCGGAAGAACAAGACCGGAGAATAGCCCCTCCGCCTTCAACGAATCGACAACGGCTGCCGACTCGATGCCTTCAAACATCGATGGCAGGAGATCGGCGTTGTCGTGAGGTTGTTTGGCCGCAAGCCAGTGAGCTCTGCGGCCCGGTATGGTGCGCGCCAACAGGAACATCGGCAACCATGCCGGATTTTCCCGAACGTCGGCAAGATAGGTCGGGATGCGTACCGCCATGCGGCGCAGCTTTCCGCCTTTGCGAGCGACGGATTCAAGGTCATTGGAGCGGGATA